>JARGGE010000023.1 GCA_029210865.1 Trueperaceae bacterium | reverse complement strand
CGCCGCCTGGTCCGACCTCGACGTCGTCGCCGAGGGGATCGAGACGACCGCGCAGCTCGAGCTGGTGCAGTCGCTCGGGTGCCACCTGGGGCAGGGGTACTACTTCGCCAAGCCGATGGCGCCCGACCGGGTCGAGGCGTACCTGCGCCGCGACGACGTGATCCGCACCGATGAGCGCGCGGTGCTGTTCAATTAAGGCCCGCGTGCGACGAGTGCACGGCGGCGGCTACGCGCCGGCGCCGCCTACGCGGCGTCGGTGAGCCAGAGCGTCATCGCCGCGACCGTCCGGTCGCCCACCTCGACGTGGCAGCGGAAGCGCCTTCCTTCGGCGTCGGCGCCGTCGGGGATGGCGACGAAGCGCGCGCCCTCGCCGGCCCAGGCGAGGTCGTCGGCCGCGATCTCGCCGCGCTCCACGCGGAACGGCCGGGGCTCCCCGCGCTCGTCGTCGTAGAGGCGCCCCGCCAGGTAGGCGAGTTGCCCCATGAGCACCGCCACCGGCATCGCCGGGAAGCCGTCGAAGTGTCCGGTGCACGTGGCGACGGGGATCGCCGGGACCGTTTGGACGACCGCGTCGCCCTGGTGCTCGTACCCCTCGGCGAGGAGCCGAGCGTACGGCGACGCGGCGGCCGGCGTCGGCTGGGCGCGGTGCCGGAAGAGCCGCTCGAACGCGGCCTCGGTGAGCACGGCGTAGCGCAGCTCGACCTGGGCGAGCGGGCCGTGCGCGGTGCTCGCCTCCGCCCGGACGTGCGCCGAGCGCCGGTCGAGGTCGAGGACCTCGGTGCGGAGCCGAACCGGGGCGCCGAACGGCGCGGTGTTGGGGACGTAGCGGCACGAGGCCTGGCGCGCGAGGTAGAAGCGGCGCGCGTCGTCGCGCTGCTCGAGCGCGGCGTGCAGCAGCCCGGCGATCGCCGCGTGGCGACCGACCTCGGCCGCCGTCATCGGGCCGCGCTCGAGGTACGCGGGCGCCTCGGCCCGTGCGGTCGTCGCGAGGAAGCGCCCCGCCCGTTCCAGGCCGCTCAACGCGAAGTAGGGCGGCCGGACGCAGATGCGCTGCAGCGCGGCCGCCGCGTCGGCGGTCGCCGTCGGGCCGGGGGCGTGGGCGTCGGGCCGCGTGAACATGGGCTCGACGATACGGTGGCGACGGGTGGGCGACGCTGTCGAACGTCCCACAGTCGCGGGCTCAGACCCGCCCGAACACCACCGCCGCGTTCTGGCCGCCGAAGGCGAAGTTGGTCGACAGCACCACGTCCACCTGCTGCTCGCGCGCGGTGTGGGGGATGTAGTCGAGGTCGAGCTCGGGGTCGGGGTCGTGCAGGTTGCGCGTCGGCGGTAGCACGCCGTGGTGCAGCGCCTGAACCGAGGCGATGCCCTCGATGCCGCCCGCGGCGCCGAGGGTGTGGCCGGTCATCGACTTGGTCGACGACACCGGCGGCACCCGGTCGGCCGAGCCCCACACCGCCTTGAAGGCGAGCGTCTCGTTGAGGTCGTTCGCGGGCGTGCTGGTGCCGTGGGCGTTGATGTAGCCGACTCGTTCGGGGTCGATCTTGGCGTCGCGCAGCGCCCAGCGCACCGCGCGCACGGCGCCCACGCCGCCGGGCGCCGGGGCCGTGATGTGGTGGGCGTCGGCGCTGGTGGCGCCGCCGAGCACCTCGGCGTAGATGCGCGCGCCACGGGCCTTGGCGTGCTCGAGCGATTCGAGCACCAGGATGCCGGCGCCCTCGCCGGCGACGAAGCCGTCGCGGCTGGCGGCGAAGGGGCGGCTGGCTCCTGCGGGGTCGTCGTTGCGGGTCGAGAGCGCCTTCATGACGGCGAAGCCGCCGATGCCCATGGGGGTGACGCAGGCCTCGGCGCCGCCGGTGACCATCAGCTCGGCCTCGCCGCGCTGGATCACGTGCATCGCGTCGATGATCGAACCCGTCCCCGAGGCGCAGGCGGTGACGATCGTGTTCGACGGGCCGGTCAGCCCGTAGCGCATGGCGACGTGGCCGCTGGCCATGTTCGCGATCACGCTGGGGATGAAGAAGGGACTGAGGCGCATGGCGCCGCGCTCCGCGCGGATGAGCGACTGCTGCTCCCAGCTCCACAGCCCGCCGATGCCGCTGCCGATCGAGGTGCCCGTGTGCTCGCCGCGCACGTCCGCGTCGCTCAGGCCGGCGTCCTCGAGCGCCAGCGTGCTGCCGACGAGCGCCAGCTGCACGAAGCGGTCGATGCGGCGCGCCTCCTTGCGCTCGACGTAGGCCTCGATGTCGACGTCGACCTCTCCCGCGATCCGCACCGTGAGGTCGGACGCGTCGAAGCGCGTGATCGTGCGGATGCCGTTGCGGGCTTCGTGCTGCCCTTCGAGGAAGGCGCGCGCGCCCACCCCGATGGGGGTCACGGGGCCGATGCCGGTGACGACGACTCGTTGCATGATCTCCCTAGCCTAGAGCGGTCGCGCAGACGCGACGGCCGCTCGCCACGGGCGCCCGACGGCGCCCGCGGCGAGCGATGGTGCCGGTGGTCGTGGGCCGACCGGCGACGCGGCGGTTACTGCTTGGCGACGATGAACTTGACGGCGTCGCCGACGGTGCGGATGCCCTCTGCCTCTTCGTCGCTGATCTCGATGCCGAACTCGTCCTCGAGCCCCATGATCAGCTCGACGACGTCGAGCGAATCGGCGCCGAGGTCGTCCATGAACGACGCGGTGTCGACCACGTCGGCGGGGTCGGCGTCGAGCTTGTCGGCGACGACGTCCTTGATCTTGTCCAGGATGACGGCTTCGTCCACGGGATCCTCCTCCGGCGGGTTGGAGCGTGCTGCTCGGGTCCCGCGCACTGTATCACTCAGGTCTGGGGGTCGCCGCACGCGCCGTGGGGCGGGTGCGGCCGGTGCGCCCGCGTCGCGGGGTCTTCGGGATGATGGCACACCGTCGAGTGCCTGGCAAGGACGTGGGCTCACGGTCGCCGTCGGCGGCGACCGGTCGGCGCATCACGGGTCATATGGGGTCACCTCATGACCATGCCGCCGTCGACGGTCAGGGTCTGGCCGTTGACGTACGCCGCGTCGTCCGAAACGAGGAAGGCGATCGCCGTCGCCACCTCCTCCGGGCGCCCGAAGCGCCCGGCCGGGATGCGCGCGAGGTACCCCGCGCGCAGCTCTTCGGTCAGGTCGGCGGTCATGTCCGACTCGATGAAGCCCGGCGCCACCGCGTTCACGGTCACGCCCTTGGCCGCGTACTCGCTGGCGAGCGCCTTCGTGAGGCCCAGCAGCCCGGCCTTGGCCGCGACGTAGTTCGCTTGACCCACGTTGCCCATGACCGCGACCACCGAGCTCACGTTGATCACGCGCCCCCAGCCGCCGCGCAGCATGCCGCGCAGGGCGGCCTTGGACAGGTGGAAGGCCGAGGACAGGTTGGTGTCGAGCACCGTCTCCCAGTCCTCGCGCTTCATGCGCAGCGCGAGCGTGTCGCGGGTCACGCCGGCGTTGTTCACCAGCACGTCGAGGCCACCGAGCCCCTCCTGCACGCGCTTGACCAGGTCGACGCAGGCGTCGGCGTCGGCGACGTCGGCGCCGAAGGCCTCGGCGCGACCCCCTTCGGCGCGGATCTGGGCGACCACCGCGTCGGCCGCGTCGGAGCCGCGCACGTAGTGGACCGCCACGTCGAAGCCGCGACGGGCCAGCTCGAGGGCGGTGGCGCGGCCGAGGCCGCGGCTGGAACCGGTGACGAGCGCCACCCGGGCCCGCGGGGCATCGCTCATGCGAGCGCCTCCTTCAGCGAAGCGGGGTCGACCACGGCCACGGCCGCAGCCCCCTCCAGCGTTCGTCCGACCAGCCCGGTGAGCACCTGGCCGCTGCCGAACTCGACGAAGCGCGCCACCCCCAGGTCGGCGAGGCGCCGCAGCGAGTCGGTCCAGCGAACCGGCGCGGTCACCTGCTCCACCAGCAGCCGCCGCTCGAGCTCGACGTCGGCCACCAGGTCGGCGGTGACGTTCGCGACCAGCCCGGCCTGCAGCGGCCGCAGGGCCACCGCCGCCAAGCGCGGTTGCAGGTCGGCGGCCGCCGGCGCCATCAGCCGGCAGTGGAAGGGCGCCGACACCTTGAGCGGGATCGCGCGGGCGCCCGCCTCCTTGAGGCGCGCGGAGGCCGCGGCGACCCCGTCGGGGCGCCCCGAGACCACCGTCTGCTGCGGGGCGTTGTAGTTCGCGACGTCGACGACGAGCCCCTCGGCGCGCACCGCCTCGACCGCGGCGACGACCGCGGCGGCGTCGACCTTGAGGATCGCCGCCATCGCCCCCTCGCTCTCGGGCACGGCGCGCTGCATCGCCTCGCCGCGCGCGCGCACCAACCGCACCGCGTCGCCCAGGTCGAGCGCGCCGGCGGCGACGAGCGCGGTGAACTCGCCCAGCGAGTGGCCGGCGACGTAGGTGGCCGGCGCAGCGCCCGTCTCGAGCCAGGCGGCGTAGGCCGCCGCGCCCGCCGCGACGAGCGCGGGCTGCTGGTTCGCGGTCTTCTGCAGCTCCTCGGCCGGCCCCGACCACATGAGCTCGAGCAGGCCGGGCAGCGCCGCCTCGGCGACGTCGAGCGCCGCCTTGGCTGCTGGGCTCGCCTCGTAGAGCGCCTGCGCCATGCCCACGGCCTGGGAGCCCTGACCGGGGAAGAGCGCGGCGTACGGCGCGCGGGTCACGCGGTCGTCGCTCCGAGCTCCGATGCCGCGCTCGGACCGGTCGCGTCCGGGCCCGCGGTGCGGGCGCCAGGCGCCACGAAGTCGCCGCCCCCCGCCGCCGCGGTCCACGGCCCCCAGGTGAGCACCGCGGCGGCCCAGGTGAGGCCGGCGCCGAAGCTCACGAGCAGCAGGTGGTCGCCGGGGGCGACGCGGCCGTGGTCGAGCGCGTGCGCGAGCGCCAGCGGGATCGAGGCGGTCGAGTTGTTGCCGTACTCGTCGACCGTCACGATCACGCGCTCCTCGGGCAGGCCCAGCCGATCGCGGGCGGCCTCGATGATGCGCAGGTTGGCCTGGTGCGGCACGAACAGCGAGACGTCGTCGCTCGTGAGGCCCGCCTTGTCGACCGCCTCGATGGTCGCGGTGTTCATCACCCGCACGGCGAACTTGTAGACCTCGCGGCCGTTCATGTAGAGCTTGTCGCTCAGCTGCGACCCGTCCGGCAGGCAGCGCCCCACCGAGCCGAGGTGCAGGTGGCCGGCCCCGCTCCCGTCGGCGCCCACCACCACGCTGCGCAGCCCGTACGGCTCGGGGACCGCCTCGACGACCACGGCGCCGGCACCGTCGCCGAACAGCACCGCCGTAGCCCGGTCGTCCCAGTCGACCACCTTGGTCAGCGCCTCGGCCCCGATCGCGAGCACGCGCTTGGCTTGCCCCGATTCGACGTAGGCCTTGGCCACCGACAGCGCGTAGAGCCAGCCCGGGCAGGCCGCGAGCAGGTCGAAGGCGCCCGCTCGGAGCCCGAAGCGCGCTTGCACGAGCGCCGCCGTGGACGGGAACAGCGCGTCGGGGGTGTTCGTGGCGACGAGCACCATGTCGACGCCGGCCAGCGCGTCCGGCCCGTGCCGGCGCAGCAGGTCCTCGACCGCGCGGAAGGCGAGGTCGCTGGTGAACTCGTCGTCCGCGGAGACGTGGCGCCGCTTGATCCCCGTGCGGGTGGTGATCCACTCGTCCGAGGTGTCCATGATCTGGGCGAGGTCGTCGTTCGTGACGATCTTGGCTGGGGCGTAGACGCCCAGGGCGGTCACGCCCGCTCGAGTGCTGGTCACGTCGATCCCTTCTCGTGCGGCCGCGGCCGGGAGGCCGACGGATCGTTCGCGGCCCGCAACGGCGAACCCGGACGCTCCGCGTTCGGAACGTCCGAGCCTACCCTCCGGTCGCGCGGTGCGAGCCGCCGGCGCCGGTGGCTCGCGCCACGGGCGCGATCAGGCTTCGACGACCTGGCGACCGGCGTAGCTGCCGCATTCGGGGCACACGACGTGCGGCGGCTTCTTGGCCTTGCACTCGGGGCACTCGACGAGCGTGGGGGCGCTCAGCGCGTGGTGGCTGCGGCGCGCGTCGCGGCTGCTCTTCGACGTCTTCTTCTTGGGGACGGGATGCTTGGCCATGATGGGTTCCCTTTCGACGACCGGGGCGGAGCGCCGCGGTTCGGATCAATCCTGGAGTTCGAGGTCCTCGAGCGCGGCGAAGGGCGAGGGGGCACGCGCACCGTCGTCGGCCGGGGTGGCGGCCTCCGGGTGCTCGTTCAGGTTGACGCCGTCGAGCGAGAGCCCCTTGCAGTCCTCGCGGCACAGCGCCGTGAGCGGCACGTCGATCGCGAAGACCTGGCGGAGCAGCGGGGCGAAGTCGACGGTCGGTTGGCCGAACTCGAGCAGGTCCTCGTCGGCGTCCTCGTCCTCGACCAGCGCGATCTCGGGGTGGTCCGACGGGCGGTGGCGCATCAGGTAGACGAAGTCCGCGTCGACGTCGACCGGCACGTCCTCGAGGCAGCGGCGGCACGCGAGCACGGCCGTGCCCGCCACGGTACCGTCGACGATGAAGTCGTCGTCGTCGCCCCCGGTGCGGCGCACGACGAGCGACCACGACAGCGGCCCCTCGAGGCGGACGTCGTCGGCGGCCAGCGCCTCGTCGCCGGGCTCCAGGAGCCCCTCCTCGACGACCTCGTCGTCCGACCCGGGGGCCGAACGGAGGATCGAGGCCAGGTTGACGAGGGCGTCCCGTCGAGCGAACATCCCGTCAGCCTATCCCCGCTCGGGGGGTCTGTCAACGCGCCGGGTAGCCCGGCGCGGCGCGTCGGGTACCCGAGGCAACGACGGCGCGCCGCCCGACGCGGTCGCAACCCGTACCATGGGGCGTGCCGCCCTCCGACGCCCCCCGCGCCGCCGTCGCGACCGATGGACGCGGCGCCCCGACGCCGCGCGAGCGACCACTGGTGCTGGCCGTCGACGACGACGCCGCGGTCCTGACGCTGGTCCGACGCGTCCTGAGCGCCTACGAGGTGGTCGATTTCGACCGCCCCGACGCGGCGCTCGCCGCGCTCCGCGGCGGCCTCGTCCCCGACCTGATGCTCAGCGACGTCCAGATGCCGGTGATGTCGGGCTTCGAGCTGCACGTCGAGGTCCGCCGCCTGCCGCGGCTGCGCGCGGTCCCCTTCGTCTACCTGACCGCGCTCGACCGGCGCGACGACGTCCGCCACGGGATGGCGCTCGGTGCCGACGACTACCTCACCAAGCCGTTCCGCCCCGACGAACTGCGCGCGGCGGTCGCGGCGCGGCTCGCGCGTCGCCACGCGTTCCTCGACGCGCCCGACGAACCGGCGCCGCGCGGGCTGGTCCTCGCCACGTTGGGCGGGTTGTCGTTGACGTCGGGCGAGCAGCGGCTCACGTGGGAGGCGAAGCGGGTGGTGCTGCTGCTCGCCTACCTCCTCGACCTGGGCGGCCGCGCGCGCGTGGCCCAGGTGCGCGCAGACCTGCTCGATCCCGGCAGCGCCCCCAACCTGATCCACGTCCTCACGAGCCGCCTGCGGCGCACGTTGGGCGACCTCGGCGGCGTCGCGGTCGTCGACGACGAGGTGCACCTGCGGCTCGGCACCGAGATCGCCTGGGACGCGGCCACGTTCGCTCGGCTCGCGGAACGGGCGCTGACGGGCCGCGAACCCGAGGCGATCGAGGCCGCGCTGGCGCTCTACGGCGGGCCGTCCCTGAGCGACTTCGACGGCCCATGGGTCGACGCGCACCGCGCGCGCCTCGACGACCTGCACTTCGCGCTGCTCGAGGCCGCGGTCGCCGTCGCCCCCGACGACGCCGAGCGGCAGCGCGCCGAGGCGCGGCTCGCCGCGGCCCTGGACGACTGACGTCCGCCGCGACCGCCGTGTAGGCTTCGGGTCCGCACCACGCCGTTCCGGCGCGATCCTGCCCCCTTCCTCCGAGGAGCCCTCCGTGACCACGCCGTCTGCTCGTCCGGCCCGCGACGCCGCCTCCGACGCCGCCCCCGACGAGGAGGTGGGCGCGTGGAGCTGAGCATCCTCAACCTCTTCCTCGTGCTGCTGGCCGCCTTCGTCGGCGGCCGCCTGGTCGGGCGGGTGGGCTACCCCGCCGTGCTCGGCGAGATCGCGGTCGGCATCCTGCTCGGCCCGCCGCTGTTGGGTTGGCTCCAGGGCGGCGAGGCGCTCGCGATCATCGCCCAGCTCGGCGTGCTCACGATGATGGTCTACATCGGCATGGAGATCGACCTGCGCGAGCTGCGTCGGGCCTCGCTGTCGGGGTTGCTCGTCGGCGTCGGCGGCTTCGTGCTGCCCTTCGCGGGCGGCTACGCGGTGGCGACGGCCTTCGGCGTCGGCGCGCTGCCGGCGCTGCTCATCGGTACGGTCATCGGCGTCACCTCGCTCGCCACCAAGTCGCGCATCCTCGTCGAGCTGGGCCTGCTCGACGCGCGCATCGCGCACGTCATGATGGCGGGCGCGCTGATCGCCGACACGCTCGCGCTCATCGCCTTCGCCGGCGTCGCCTCGGTCTACGCCTCCGGGGCGATCGACGTGGCGGGCCTGCTCCTCCTGGCCGCCCGGATCGTCGGCTTCTTCGTCGTCGCCGTGCTGGTCGGCCGCTTCGGCGTCCCGTGGCTCTTCCGGACCGTCGCGGCGCGCGGTTGGGCCGGCCGGACGCAGACGCTGACGCTGGTCCTGATCGTCGGCCTGGCCTTCGCCGAGATGGCCGAGCTGGCTGGGCTCCACGGGATTCTGGGCGCCTTCCTCGCCGGTCTCTTCGTGCGCGACGCCATCCGCGCCCGGCGCCTCTCGGTCGAGGCGACCGAGACCGTCAAGGACGTCTCGATGGGTTTCCTGGCGCCGGTCTTCTTCGTGACCGCCGGGTTCGACGTCTCGTTCGCGGTCTTCCGCGACGCGCTCCCGCTGCTGCTCGCGGTGGTCGCGGTCGCCGTGCTCGGCAAACTCCTCGGCGCGGTGCTGTTCTCGCTGCCCGCGCGCCACGGCTGGCGCGAGGGCGTCACCGTGGGCATCGGCATGAACGGTCGCGGCGGTACCGACGTCATCATCGCCGGGATCGGCCTGCAGCTCGGCGTCATCGACACGACGGTGTTCTCGGTGCTGGTCTTCACGGCGCTGCTGACGACGTCGGTGGTGCCGATGGCGCTCAAGTGGGGCGTGCGCTGGCTCGATCGCCACGGCGAGCTCGTGCGCAGCGACGACTCCGGCACGCTCGTTCTGCTCGTGGGGGCCGGACCGCTCGCGCGCCGGCTGGCGCTGGCCCTGGGCACCCACCGGCCGGTGCGGCTGATCGACCTCAACGCCTCGAACGTGGCGGCGGCGCGGCGCCTCGAGGCCGACGCGGTCCAGGGCGACGCGCTCGACGTCGACGTGCTGGCGCGCGCCGGCGTCGAGGACGCCGCCGTGCTGATCGCCGCGACCCCGAACCCCGTCGTCAACGTCCTGGTCGCGCAGCGCGCCCGCGACGCCTTCCTGGTGCCGCGGGTGATCGCGCTCCTGAAGCCCGACGTCGACGCCGGCCTGGCCGACACGCTGGCAGCGATCGGTGGGCGCCCGCTGTTCGGGGGCCCGGTCGATACCGACCGCTGGTGGCGAATCGCGGGCGACGTGGCGCCCGACCTCGTCGAGCTGGACGCCGCGGGCGCGCAGGCCGCGGTGGCGCGGGCCGTCGCAGCGCCGACCACCCACGACCTGCTGCCGCTGCTCGTGCGCCGCGGCGACGCCTGGCGCCCGTTCGACGACCCGGACGGGCTGCTCGACGGCGACGCGGTCTTCGCCCTGCGCGACCCCGCCGTCCCGGCCGGAGGAACCGATGCCTGACGCCCGCCCCTTCGTCGTCTACCCGTGCGTCGACGTGCAGCGCGGCCGCGCCGTGCGCCTCACCGAGGGCGACCCCGAGCGCGAGACCGTGTACTTCGAGGACCCGCGCGCCGCCGCCGCCCACTGGGTGGGGCTGGGCGCGCGCGAGCTGCACGTGGTCGACCTCGACGCGGCCATCGGGAGCGGCGACAACCGTGCCGTCATCCGCGAAGCGGCCGCCGCGGCCGCGCTGGCCGGCGCCCGCGTCGAGGTGGGTGGCGGCGTGCGCTCGCTCGAGGTCGCCCGCGCCTGGCTCCAGGCCGTGCACCGCGTGGTGCTCGGCACCGTGGCCGTCACCGACCCCGACCTGGTGGCCGCGCTGGTCGCCGCCTACGGAGCCGACCGCGTCGCGGTGAGCGTCGACGCGCGCGCCGGCAAGGTGGCGGTGCGCGGTTGGACCGAGACCAGCGCGGTCGAGGCGACCGAGCTGGCCGCGGCGATGGCCGAGCGCGGCGTCCGGCACCTGATCTACACCGACGTCAGCCGCGACGGCACGCTGCAGGGCGTCGACCCCGAGCCGGTGCGGGCGGTGCGCGCGGCCTTCCCGCACGTGCTGGTCGCCGGCGGCGGGGTGGCGCGCGACGCCGACCTCGACCTGTACGCCGGCCTCGGGCTCGACGGCGCGATCGTCGGCCGCGCGCTCTACGAAGGGACGGTCCGGTATCCCCGAGCTTCCTGAGGTCGAGACGGTCCGGCGCGAGCTGGCGCCGTGGCTCACCGGGCGCACGGTGCGCGGCGTGGTCCGCGTCGACGCCCCGGAGGGACCCAAGACCGCGCACCTCGAGCGCGCGGTCGGTCAGCGCATCGAGCGCGTCGATCGGCGTGGCAAGTTCCTCGTGCTGCCGCTCCGCGCGCCGGGTGCCGCGCGGCCCGCCGACGAGCTCGTCCTCCACCTGGGCATGACCGGCGTGCTCGGTCCGCGGCGGCCGGAGGCGCACCTGCGCCTCGTGCTCCAGCTGGACGGGCCGGCGCCCGACGCGCTCTACGTGCAGGACGCGCGCCGCTTCGGACGCTGGCTGGTGCTGCCCGACGGCGACCGCGCGTCCCTGCCGACCCTCGCGGCGATGGGGCCCGAGCCCCTCGAGGACGGCTTCACCGTCGCCGGCTTCGCGGCCGCGCTGGCGCGCTCGCACGCGCCCGTCAAGGCGCTGCTGTTGTCGCAGCGGCCGGTCTCCGGCGTGGGCAACATCTACGCCGACGAGGCGCTGTGGTGGGCCCGCGTCCACCCGCTGACGCCCGCCGCCGACGTCCCCCGCGTCAAGGTCCGCGCGCTGCACGGTGCCATCCGCGACGTGCTCGCGGCCGCCGTCGAGGCGCAGGGGACGACCCTCTACGACTACCGCACCGTCAACGGCGAGGTGGGCGCCTACCTGGAGCAACTCGCCGCCTACGGCCACGACGGCGACGCCTGCCCGCGCTGCGGCGCCACGATCGTCAAGCTCGTGGTGGCGCAGCGCGGCACCCACGTGTGCCCGCGCTGCCAACGGGCGCCGCGCGGGGCCGGCGCCGTGCCGCGCGGCCGCAGCCACCGGCGGGCGCCGGTGGCCGGCGCGCCCTCGGGGGTCGCGAGGTGACGAGCGCCGGCGACGAGCATGCCGACGGCGGTCGCGCGGTGACGCCGGTCATCGAGGAGCGCGTCCACGTCACCCCGGTGCCGGTGCGCTTCGGCGACACCGACCGCTTCGGGCACGTGAACAACGCCGCGTACGCGACCTACGTCGAGATCGCCCGGATCGCGATGATCACGGGCCTCGACCACCCGCTCGGCGGCATGATCCTGGCGCACCTCGCGATCGACTACCGCCGCCAGCTGCACGTGGGGGACCCGCTGGTGGTCCTCAGCCGAGCGACGGCGATCGGCCGCACCTCGATCCGGCTCGCGCAGGCGCTCGTGCGACCCGACGACGCGGGCCTCGCGCACGGACCCGGCCACGACGTGCCGCTCGCCGAGGCGCCGACGGGCGAGCGCATCGCCGACGTGGCGAGCGTGATCGTCACCTACGACTACGCCGCCGAGCGGCCGGTGCCGGTCCCCGAGGCGTTGCGGGCGCGCCTCGCCCCCTTCCTGGGGCCGCTGCCGGGGGCCTGAGGCGGGCCCTCCCGACCCGGTCTCGCCCGCGCCGCCGTGCCACCCGTGCCGGCTCCGCCCGCGCGGCCGCGCGCGTGTAACCGACGTCTGGCAAGAGGCGAATGACCCTAGGCGCGAGGGCGCTGCAGCACTACACTACGGGTGCACGAGAGGTGGCGTTCGAGGACCAAGGTAGATCGCTCCGGTGAGCCGGAGGGTCGAGAAGGTCGTCCACCGAACGTGCCGCCGTCGAAGGCGTCGCCCTCACCCCTGGAGCGTGGTAGCGCGAAGCTCCTCGGGGCCAAAGGGAAGCGAACTTCGGCCGAACAGCACCGGGATGGGCCCGGTGCGGGGCGATCTCGACGGCGAGACCGATCGAACGGGGCGCAACGAAGTACGACGCGTCCCGTAGCCCCGACCCCGCGGCGCGTACGGCCGCGGGGTCGGTCGTTGGGGTCTGGTCGGTCGCGTGGGCGCGTCGGAAGCGGTCAGGCCGCTGCGGCGTCGGGCTGCGTCGGCTTCCGGAGCCCCACCGCCACGCCGATCGCGAGCAGCAGCGGCAGCGGGACGAGCGCCCAGAGGGCGGGTCCGTAGCCCCCCAGGAACGGGATGCCGAGGGCCAGGAGCACCGGGCCGGCCGCCGCCCCGGCGACCGAGAGCGTCTGGGCCGTCCCTTTGATGCCGCCGATCGCGGCGCGCCCGAACACCTTCGCGAACAGGCTGCCCGACACCACGCCCATCGTCCCTTGGGTGACGCCGAGCAGGACCCCGTAGAGCGGCAGGGTCGGGCCGGCCACCACGGTGGCGGCGGCGAGGCACGCCGCCTGCAGCACCAGCATCGCCACCACCGGCACGCGCGCGTTGAGGCGGTCGATCAGGGCGCCGGCGCCGAGGTTCGTCGCGGCGATGACCAGCGCGAAGGGCGTGAAGACGGTCGCCGCCGCGGCGCGGTCGATGCCGCGGGCGGCCATCAGGTCGAAGTGGTGGAAGATCAGCCCGGTTCCCAGCGCGCTCATCATCGCGACGCTGCCCGCGAGCAGCCAGAAGGCAGCGGTGCGGCGCGCTTGCGCGGCGGTGAAGGCGGGCTCGTCGACCACCACCGGCACCGTCCCGGGGCGCGTGCGACCGTCGGGTCGCTGGCCGAAGCGCTCCGGGTGGCCGCGGAAGAAGGCGAGCCCGAGCGGGAGGATGGTGGCCGCGACGAGGGCGCCCAGCAGTGCGTAGGCGGTGCGCCACCCGAAGGCCTCGATCAGCGCCTCGATGAGCGGGGGGAAGCCGGCGGTCGCGAGCGCCATCCCCAGCCCCGTGAGCCCGACCGCCAGCGCGCGGCGGCGCACGAACCAGACGTTGATCACGAGGAGGCTGACCAGGCCCAGCGAGCCCTGGCCGAGCCCTCGCAGGAGCACGAAGCCGAAGGCGAGCGCGGGCAGGCTGGTCACCGTCGCCATGTAGATGCAGGCGAGCGCCAGCCCCGCGGCGATCCAGCCGACCGCCAGGCGCGGTCCGCGGCGGTCGATCGAGCGACCCACCCAGGGCAGCGCGAGCGCGCCGGCGAGCGTGCCGATCGTGTAGAGGAGCGAGATCTCGGTGCGCGAGGCGCCCAGGTCGGCGATGATCGGGTCGAGGAACACCGAGACGCCGACGGTCTGCCCTGGGGTCGTCATCATCAGCCCGAGCGTGCCGACCGCCAGCACCACCCACCCGTAGTACACGGGCGACCGTTCGATCGTGCGGGAGAGGAGGGGGGCGTCGGGCACGGCGCCAGGGTACGCCACGTGGGACGCGTCGCCGCCCGCGTCGGTTCGGTGCGCGACCGACGCGCACCCGCGTGGCGAAGGACGATGTCCCGCATGGCCCCCGTTCCGCCCGTCTCGACCCGAATGGCGAGCCGTGCGCGCGCCTCGAGCCGCGCCTCCTTGACCGTTCGTGGCGTCGCCGCGTGGCTCGCGGCCGCCGTGCTCTCGCTCGTGCTCGCGCCCGCGGTCCATGCGCAGGGGGCCGCGGCGACCGAGGCGCCGTCGTCCGCGGAGGCCTGGCTGGACGTCCCGCTCGTGGACGCCGCCACCGGTGAGGTCTTCACGCTGCGCGACCTCGACGACGGCGTCGTGCTCGTCGAGACCATGGCGACCTGGTGCGGCAACTGCCGTCGGCAGCTCGGTCACCTGGCCGCGGCCGCTGCCAAGCTGGGCGGTGAGGCCGCCGCGGGCGTCCCCGTCGCCTACGTGGTGGTGAGCCTCGAGCCCGGCCTGGCGCCCTCCCGGTTGACCGCGTACGCCGAGCGCGAGGGCTTCCCGTTCCGCTTCGTCGTCGCCGACGACGCCCTGATCCGCGCGCTCGCCGACCGCTTCGGCCGCGTGGTGCTCAACCCGCCGGCGACGCCGCACGTGGTGATCGCGCCCGGGGGTCGCGTGGGCGAGCTCACGACGGGGTTCGAGGCGCCGGAGGCGCTCGTGGCGCGGCTGCGCGCCGCCGCCGACTGAGCCCGGTGGAGGCGCTGCTGCAAGCGTTCGTTTTGGGCAACGGCGCGATCCTGACGAACGTCTGCCTGTTGCCGCTCTACCCGGGCATGATGGCGTTTCTCGCCGCGCAGCGCGCCGACGCGAGCCCTGCGGCTCGGGGGACGCTGGGCCTGTACGTGCTGGCCGGCGTGCTGGTCCTGATGCTGGCCCTGGGCGCCCTGCTGGCAGGCGCGCGGGCGTCCTTCGCGGCCATCCTGCCGTGGCTGCTGCCCGCCGTCTACGCGCTGGTGGCGGCGCTGGGCGTGGCGCTGCTGGTGGGGCGCGGCATCGAGCGCATCCATCTCGTCGCTCACGACATGGGCACCAGCGTGGCCTGCGAGCTGCTGGCCCGGCGCG
>JARGGE010000239.1 GCA_029210865.1 Trueperaceae bacterium | reverse complement strand
GCTCAGCAGCATCTCGACATGCAGGCCCCGGTCGGCGAGGCGGGGGGCCATTGCCTCGACCCCCTCCCAGGAGAGAACGCCGCCGTGGACGTAATTCAGGCGCACCCCCTCGAACCCGTCGCGGACCAGCGCGTCGAGCGCGTCGTCGTCGGCGTCGAGGCGATCGAGGGCGACCTGGTGCGCCTGCTCGCGCTCGGTTCCTTCGAGGAGGCGCTCGCCCCCGAGCCCGACGTCGTCGAGCTCAGCGAGGCGCGC
This sequence comes from Trueperaceae bacterium, assembly GCA_029210865.1. GTDB lineage: Bacteria > Deinococcota > Deinococci > Deinococcales > Trueperaceae > JAABTL01. Next base: position 4,663 of record JARGGE010000239.1, on the reverse strand, counting down.
TCGACCGCGCCGGCCGCGTCCGACCTCTTCGCCTCCGTGGACCTGCCCGTCGCGGTGGTCGGCACGAGCTACGCCGCCGACCCCCGCTGGAACCTCGCCGACCGCCTCCGGACCGCCCTCGGGCGCGACGTCCTCGACGCCGCACGCGCCGGGGCCGGACCGATCCGCCCCCTGCTCGACTACCTCGACGGCGCCGCGTGGACGAACGCCCGCCCGCGCGCCGTCGTCTGGGAGGTCCCCGTCCGCTACCTGACCGACGACGCCTACCTCGAACCGCGGACGGCCCCGTGACCCGCCGCTTCGCCGGCGCGCTCGCGATGCTCCTGACGGCCGCCCTCGCCGTCGCTCCGACCACCGTCGCTCCGACCGCCGTCGCCCAGGACGCGCCGGACGCACCCGCGCCCGGCATGGTCCTCGAGCTGCGGGCGCTGGGCTCGTACACCGCCGCGCAGGTCGACGGGGCGGTGGGCGGCCGCTTCCGCAGCGACGGTGAGACGCCGCCGCGCGCCGCCACGGCGGTCGACGCCTACCTGCTCCGCTACACCACCACCGGCCCGGACGGCGGTCCGGCGCTGGCGCAGGCGCAGCTGTTCGTGCCGCGCGCGGCCAGCGACGACGCGCTGCTGGCCTTCGCCCCCGGCTCCACGGGCAGCGACCCCTCGTGCAGCCCGACCAACGTGCGCCTGCGCGGCGGGTCGGTCGAGACCTACGGCGCCAGCGCCCTCGCCTACGCCGGCCAAGGGCTCCCCACCGTGCTGCCCGACTACCTGGGCGCCACCGAGCCCGGCTCGATCCAGCCCTACTTCGTCGCGATGGCCGAGGCCACGGTCGTCCTCGATGCGCTCCGCGCCGCCGCCCGCGTGCTCGCCGACCTGGCCCCGGACGTGGTGGTGGCCGACGCCTTCGTCGCCGGCTTCTCGCAAGGGGGCCACGCGGCGCTCGCGACCGCCGACCGCGCGGCCACGTACGCCCCCGACGTGCCGCTCGCCGGCGCCGTCGGCTTCGGCCCCAGCGGCGACCTCGACACGCTCTTCCGCTCGTTCCATTTCACGGCGCCCTGGGTGGTGCGCGCGTACGAGGCCACGTACCCGGGCCAGGTCGACCGCGCCGAGGTCCTCGTGGCCGCCTACGCGGACGCGCTCGACGCCGACGCGCGCCGCCTGTGCGTGCTCGGCGCCCAGAACCGTTACCCGGCCGACCCGGCCTTCCTGTACACCCCGGCGTTCTACGCGGCGCTCGTCGGCGGCACGCTGGCCGAGGACTTCCCAGCATGGCGGGCGCTCTTCGACGCCAACGACACCGGCGTCCGCCCGCACGGCCTGCCGGTCGCGATCTTCCAAGGCGTCGACGACCCGGTGGCGCCGCTGGCCTCGCAAGACGTCCTGGTCGAGCGCCTGTGCGAGCTCGGCAGCCCCGTCCGGTACGCCAACTACCTGCGCACCCGCCACGAGACCCGCTACATCGGCTTCCGCGACGCGCTCGGCTGGATGCGCGCCCTCGCCGCCGACCAACCCCCCGTCGACGACTGCCCGGAGGTGGCCCCCCGATGAACCGTCCGCACCGACCGCCCGCGCGCCTCGCCGCGCTCGCCGCCGCGCTCGCGGCCACGCTCGCCCTGGCCACCGCCGCGCTCGCCCAGACGCCGCTGCCCGTCGCGCCGGCCGCGCTCGACCCGGCGGGGCTGCCGGCGGGCCGGCTGGTCGAGGCCACCTTCGTCGAGCGCTGGACGGCGGCCATCGTGCAGGAGCGGGCGGCCGCCGTCTTCGGGCGCTTCGGCCCGCCCACCGTCGAGAACGCCGTCGACCTGTGGCTCCTGCGCTTCACCACCACCCGCTTCGACGGCGCCGTCGCGGTGGTGACCGCGCGCGCCTTCACGCCCGTCGAACCGCCGCGCGGTGCCGCGCCGCTGCTCGTCTACGGCGCCGGCACCACCGGCGTCGCGGCCGCGTGCGCCCCCTCGCGCGAGTACGAGCGCGCGACCCCGCTCGGCTACTACCGCGAGCTGCTCGCACCGTACGCGGGGCGCGGCGTCGCCACCGTCCTCCCCGACTACCTCGGCTTCGACGACCCCGACCGCCCCCAGGCCTACTTCCACGCGGCCAGCGAGGCGCACGTGCTCCTCGACGCCGCCCGCGCGATGACCGAGCTGTACGCGCGCACCGCCGAGCTGGGGGCGCTGCGGGCCGAGACCTTCTTCGGCGGCTACTCGCAGGGGGGCCACGCCGCCTTCGCGGTCGCCGACCAGCACGCCACCTACGCCCCCGCCGTCACCATCGCGGGCGCGATGGGCTTCGCCGCCACCACCGACGTCGAAGCGCTCCTCGCCACGGCCGCGTACTACGCCCCGTACGTGCTGCTCTCGTACCGCTCGGTCTACGGCGAGGCGATCGACCCCGCAGAGGTGCTCGCCCCGCGCTTCGTCCCGACGCTCGGGGCGGACGCCGGCACCTTCTGCGTCGATCGCGCCCAGCAGGTGTACGCCTACGACGGCGCGGTGACGTACGCCGAGGCGTTCCACCGCGCGCTCCAGGCGGGCGACCCGGGGGCGGTGGCGCCGGCTTTCGCGCGCGCGCTCGCTGCGAACGCCACCGGCCTGAGCGGCCACGGCGTGCCGGCGCTGCTGGTGCAGGGCGGCCAGGACATCATCGTGCTCGACCGCACCCAGGAGCGCTTCGTGGCCAAGCTGTGCGCGGCCGGCAGCGCGGTCGCGTACGTCCACGTGCCCGACGCGCGCCACCGCGACACGCGCCCGGCCGGCTTCGAGCCGTCGCTCGCCTGGATGTGGGGGATCGTGGAGGGCGCGCCGGCGCCGTCGACCTGCGCGGAGTGAGCCGCTGGCCCAGGGCCCGTCGCGGTAGCCTCGGGGCCGCGTGGAGCCGCTGAGCAGCGACGCCTGGATCGCACTGGGGGTGGGCGCGGTCACCCTGGCCGGGGTGGCCTTCGGTCGCCTGCCGTTCGTCCCGCTCGACCGCGCGGGCTTCGCGCTCGTCGGCGCCGCGGCGCCGCTGGCCACCGGCGTCCTCGACCTCGCCGGCGCCGCAGCGCTCGTCGACGCTGAGGTCCTGGTCCTGCTGTTCGGGCTGATGCTGCTCAACGAGGCGCTCGCCGAAGCCGGCGCCTTCCGCGCCTTGACCCGATGGGCGACGCGCCGGGCGGCCTCGCCGTTCGCCCTGCTCGTGGTGCTGACGCTGGCCGCCGGGGCGCTGTCGGCGCTCTTCCTCAACGACACGATCGCGCTGATGCTCACGCCGCTCGTGGTGGCCACCACCCGCGCCCTGGGGCTGCGCCCCCTCCCCTACCTGCTGGCGCTCGCGACCGCCGCGAACGTCGGCAGCGTCGCGACCGTGACGGGCAACCCGCAGAACCTGATCGTCGCGGTCCAGGGAGGCGTCGCCTTCGTGCCCTTCGCCGCGGCGCTCGCTCCGGTGGCGCTCGCGGGGTTGGTGGTCGTCGTCGGGGTCATCGCCCTCGTCCACCGTCGCGACCTCTTCGGGGTGCCCTTCGCGACCACGGCCCCGCCGACCGCGCCGTCCGTGCCGGCGTGCCGCGGCGGGCGCTCGCGACCGCGGTCGGATGGGCGCTCGCGCTGCTGACAGGGTTCCTCGCGGGCGCCCCGGTGGCCACCGCGGCGCTGGTGGTGGGCGCCGGGGTGCTGGTGGTGGGCGCCGGGATGCTGGTGACCGCGGGCCCGGCCTCGGCGCGGGTGCTCGCCTGCGTCGACGTCTCGCTCCTGACGCTCTTCGCCGGCCTGTTCGTGGTGGTCGGGGCGCTGGGCACCACCGGCGTCACGGGCGCCGCCGCCGACGCCTTGGGGGCCGGGTGGACCACCGGCGTCGCCCGCCTGACGCTGCTCACGGCCGTCGCCAGCAACCTGTTCTCGAACGTCCCGGCCGTCCTGCTGCTGGCGCCGCTCGTCGACGCCACCGGGGGCGGCCGTACCGCGTACCTCACGCTCGCGATGGCGAGCACCCTCGCCGGCAACCCCACGCTGGTGGGCTCGATCGCGAACCTGATCGTCGCCGAAGGGGCGCGGCGCGCCGGCGAGCGCGTCGGCTTCGGCGCCTACCTGCGGGTCGGCGTGCCGATCACGCTCGCCACGCTGGCGCTGGGCGCGGCCTGGCTCGGCCTCCGCCCCAGCGGCTGAAGACCCTTCACGGAGCGCCCCTCACGCCCGCTGGATCAGCCGCGGGTCGTCCACCCGAGCGTTCCCCACCTCGGGGCCGACCGGGTAGGCCTCGATCCACTCGTCGGGACACGGTTGCAGCAGGTCCTCGAGCGCGTGCGGGTCGCGCTGCTCGGGGTCGAGCCAGCGCGCGAGCTCGGCAGGGTCGAGCAGCACCGGCATGCGGTCGTGCAAGGCGGCCATCGTCGGGTTGGGGTCGGTGGTGAGGATGGTCGCGCTCACGGCGGGCTCGCCGGCGTCGCGCACCGCGTAGAGGCCGGCGAAGACCATGGGCGCGCCGTCGCGCCGGTGGACGTACCAGGGCCGCTTGCGCCCGTCCTCCCCCACCGTCCACTCGTAGAAGCCGCTCGCCGGCACCGCGCACCGCGCCGAGCGGGCCGCGTCGCGGAAGCTCGGCTTCTCCGCGATCGTCTCGGAGCGGGCGTTGAAGAGCAGCGCCTTGAAGGCCTTCGGCTCCTTCACCCAGCGCGGCACCAGGCC
>JARGGE010000238.1 GCA_029210865.1 Trueperaceae bacterium | reverse complement strand
ACGTGCGCCGCACCAGGTCGAGGTGGCCGGCCTCGTGCAGCCCGTCGCAGCGGGCGGCCGTGCGACGGTCCTGCCAGACGAGCGCCCGGTGCAGCGGGCGCCCGGTCCGGCGGTCCCACACCACCGTGGTCTCGCGCTGGTTGGTGATGCCGATCGCGGCGACGTCGCACGTCGAGGCGTTCGCCGCGGCGAGCGCCTCGCCGAGCACGCCCGACTGCGTCGACCAGATCTCGAGCGCGTCGTGCTCGACCCAGCCCGGCTTCGGGTAGCTCTGCGCGAACTCCTTCTGGCCGCTGCCCAGCGGGTAGCCGTCGCCGTCGAAGACGATGGCGCGCGAGCTGGTGGTCCCTTGATCGAGCGCCAGGACGACCTCGCCGCTCATCCCTTCACCCCCCCGGCGGTCGTCTGGCTGGTGAGCGCGTCCTGGAACGAGTAGAAGATGAGCAAGATGGGGATCGAGCCGAGCACCGCGCTCGCAGCGAGCGCCCCCCATTGGGTGTCGAAGCGACCGGTGGTGAAGTTGCGCAGACCCATGCCGACCGTCCAATTCTCCTGCCCCTGAAGCAGCGTGTTCGCGAGGATGAACTCGCTGTACGTACCGATGAACTGCAGCAGGAAGATGAACAGCAGCATCGGGATCGACACCGGCAGGATGATCCGGTAGAAGGCGCCCCAGCGCGTCGCGCCGTCGACCATCGCCGACTCTTCGAGGGCGGGGCTCACCGACTCGAGGTAGCCCTTGAAGATCCAGGCTGAGAAGGCGATCGCGCCACCCGAGTACGCGAGGATCAGGCCGGTGAAGGTGTTGAGCAGGTCGAGCTGCACCATCAGCCAGTAGATGGCGACGAGCGCCATGAAGCCCGGGAACATCTGCACGAAGACGAACGACAGGAGCGTGCCGTAGCGCCCCTCGAACTTCATCCGCGCGAAAGCGTACCCGGCGGTCGTCGCGATGAGAACGGCGAACAACCCGGTGGTGCCCGAGACCAACAGCGTGTTGCGGATGTAGAGCACGATCGCCTTCTCGGACGAGGCGGGCGTACGCTCGCCCGCGGCGTTGACGCCGTAGAACTGCTCGGGCGTGATGCTCACGACGAGGATCGCGGCGCTGAGGAAGATGGCCCACCCGAGGGTGCGCGTCCAGGCGTCGACGCGGTGCGCGGGCACGTGCCACCAGCGCGCGACGCCGCGGACGGCGACGATCGCCACCATCGCGACGAGCAGGACGGCGACCAAGCCCCACTGGTACCCGAGGATGTTCGTCTGCTCGAGGACCTTCTGGTACTGGATCGTCGACACGTCGGCGGGGTTGGGGAAGACGCCGGCGCGGACGAAGAGGTCGCCCTCGCGCGGGAGCGCGCCCGCCAGCGTGTCGTTGCGGTTGAACGACACCGACAGCAGGTACACGACCGGGTAGAAGGTGGCGACGATGACGCCCCAGATGAACAGGTGGGTGCCGGCCGTGAGGGCGTAAGCGCCGGCCTTGCCGGGTCGCGTAGCGCGACCGTAGAAGTAGGCCGACACGGCGATGCCGGCGATCGCCAGGAAGAAGGCGCCGAACACGTAGGCCCAGCCGTTGGGCACGACGATGAACCGGTCGCGCACGGTCTCGGCGGGGAGGTTCGCGAGCAGCGCCCAGGCGCCGCCGAACGTGCCCAGCAACACGAGCGCCATCCACAGCCAGGCGCGGGGATCGGGTCGCTTCACGTGTTCCGCACCTCCTTGAGCGCGCCGGTAACGCGGAAGTTCACCAGACTGACCGCCACCGTGATCACGAAGATCAGGATCGAGATCGCCGAGCCGAGGCCGTAGGCGAAGCCACCTTGACTGCGGAACGCCTCGTTGTAGGCCCAACTGATCAGGATGTCGGTGCCCCGCGCCGTGGCGGTCCCGCCCGCGATCGGGGGTCCGCCGTCGGTCAGGAGGAAGATCAGGTTGAAGTTGTTGAAGTTGAAGGCGAAGCCGGTGAGCGTGATCGGGATCATCGCGGTGCGCAGCAGCGGCGCTGTGACCCCCCAGAACGACTGCAACGGCGTCGCGCCGTCGATCTTGGCCGCCTCGTAGAGCTCGCGGGGGATCGCCGAGAGCGCGCCCAACACGGCCGTCATCATGAAGGGCAGGCCGAGCCACAGGTTCACGATCAGGATCGCGGCCTTCGCGGCGCCGACCGTGCCCAGCCAGTTGATCGGCTCCGGCGTGACGTCGAAGAGCATGAGCACCCGGTTGATCGCGCCGAAGTTCTCGTTCAGGAAGCCGCGCCACACCTGGATGGTGATGATGTTCGGCAGCGCCCACGGGATGATCAGGAGGGTGCGGTAGAGGTTGCGGAACTTGAGGTCGGGGTTGTTGAGCAGCACCGCCAGGAAGACCCCGGCGACGGTGTTGATGAGGATCGTGGCGACCGCGAAGGTGATGTTCCAGACGAAGACCGGCACGAGCGAGCGCTCGGCGGCGACGAGGATCGTGCGGAAGTTGCGCCAGCCGATGAAGCCGTAGTCGTTGTAGCGCGCGATCGCGGTGGCCTCGAAGCCCTCCGGGAGCGGCTCGTTCAGTTCGAGCACGGCGCCGTCGTCGCGAACGATCGTCCGCGCCACGCCGTCTGCCATCTGGAAGGCGACGCCCTCGAGCTGGGGCGGGAACGGCGGCGCCCGCGTGAGCACGACGCGTTCGCCGTCGATCTCGGCGATCTCGGTCGAGAAGGCGAAGCCCAGGTCGGGCAGGAACAGCTCGGTCTCGCGCGCCTCGCGCCCGCGAGGCAAGGGGGCCGCGAGCGTCAGCACCCCGTCCTCGTACGCGAGCGCGTCGACGAGCAGCAGCTCGAAGCTGTAGACCTCGGCGCGCACGTCGGTGCAGCCGTTGCGCAGGTCGGCGCAGTTGAGGTTCGCGGCGTCGGCGATGGTGACGCGCGTGCCGTCGACGGCCACCACGTCGGTGGTCGTGCTGACGTTGAGCTGCCCGTTGCGGATGCCCGCGTAATCCGTGAAGGCGAGGTAGATGGTCAACCCGACCGGGAAGAAGGTGAAGGTGAGCAGGAAGACGATGGCGGGAAGGACGTAATACCAGGGCATGATCCAGGCGAAGCGCCGAGAGATGACCCAGAGGGCAAATAGGAGGCCGACGCCGCCGAGCGGCAGGGCCGCCCAGGTGGGCGTCCCCGCGACGACCGCGCGGAGGGCGACGAGACCGAGCGCGCCGACGACGCCCGCGAAGGCGAGCGCCGCGCTGAGCAGGAGGAGGGACTTGACGAGACCGCCGGTGGTGGTGCGCGCCTTGGGGAGGAAGTCGCGCGGGCTCGAGAGGTCGATGGCGGGTACCCCCTTGTGGGCCGGTGGCCAGGGAACGGGTCCCTGGCCACCGGAAGACCTTGGAGCGACCCTACGGGGTCACTGGCCAGCGATCTCGCTGCGGGCGCTCTCGAGGGCAGCGGCGACGTCGGAGTCGGCCGTCTCGAGGATGATCGAGAGGGCGCTCCCCATCGGGCCCCAGACCTGGCCCATGCGCGGGATGTTGGGCATCGGCTCGCTGGCGAGGAGCGCGTTGCCGTAGCCGGCGATGATCGGGTCGTCGCTGACCTGCGCGAGCGCGCTCTCGGACGCGGGGATGCGGCCGGAGATCCGCGCGAGCGTGACCTGCGCGTCGGAACGCGTGATCCACTTCGCGAAGTTGGCGGCGTCGACCTTCTGGCTGCTGAACTGGTTCATCAGCACGCCCTGCACGCCCATGAAGCCGCTGAACTCGGTGCCGTCGGCGAGCGGCGGGACGGGGAGGATCTCGACGTTCACGCCGGCCTCGCGGTACTGGCTGATCGCCCACGGGCCGTTGTAGATCATCGCGAGCGAGCCGTCGATGAAGAGGCCGTTGGCGACGTCGTAGTTCGTCCCGGAGGGGATGAGGTCGTAGGCGAAGCGGAGGTCCTTGAGGGACTGGGCGCCGCGGATCGCGCCTTCGTTGGCGACCCCGAGGTCGTCGGCGACGAGGCTGCCGGTGGCGTCGCGACCGAACACGTACCCGCCGAAGGTGTGGATCCAGCCGTAGGCGAAGTAGAAGTTGGGCGCGTCGAACATGAAGCCGAAGGTGTCGGCGGTGGTGAGCTCCTGCGCGAGCGCGACGAACTCCTCGTACGTGGCCGGCGGGTTCGGCACCAGGTCGGTGTTGATGACCAGCGCGGGGCCCTCGACGAACATCGGCAGGCCGAAGAGGCGGCCGGCGTACGTGTAGGCGAGGCGCGCCTGCTCGCCGAGGTCGGCGAGGTAGCTGCTGGTGGCGTACGCCGACATGTCGGCGAGCACGCCGCCCTCGGCGAGGCCGGCGAGCTGGTCGTGCGGGATGCCGACGAACAGGTCGCCCGCTTCGCCCTGCGGGGCGGCGAGGAGCGCTTGTTGCTGCAGTTCGCCAAGGTCGAGCTTGACGACGTTCACGGGGACGCCGAAGGCGCTGGCGAACGAGTCGGCCTCCTCCTGGAGCCACTCGAGGGTCTGGTCGCCGAACGTGGTCCAGACGGTGAGGCCCTGACCGAGCGCCACCCCAAGCGAAGCGAGCATGACGATGAGAGCGATGGTGAGCTTCTTCAAGATGATCGTTCTCCCTTCCGTCCGTGCACCAGGGGCCACGGTGCGCAACGCCTGCGGTCGCGACCGCGAGGTCCGTCGTGCGCGGCTCGGATGCCCCTCCAGCGTACCGGCCGTCGCTCCGGCTGTCTACGGGACGCGTGCCTCGACCGCGAAGGCGACCGGCCGCTCACGCGACCCCGGCCGTGGCGGCGAGGCGGTACCGGTGGCCGTCGACGCGCTCGACCCATCCCTCGAGGACGCCGAGCTCGAGCGCCGCCAGGGCCGGACCGAGCGCGACCCCGGCCCCGCGCGCGAGGTCGTCGGCGGCGCGGGGTCGCGCGTCGAGCAGCCCGGCCCACGGCGCCGGCGCCGGCGGC
>JARGGE010000237.1 GCA_029210865.1 Trueperaceae bacterium | reverse complement strand
GCCGCTGGCGGGCCCGGGCCGTCCGCGCCGCGGGTGTCGCGGACCGCGCTCGGCGCCGCCGCCAGCACGGCCCTCCTCGTGGCGGCCGGTCCGGCGTGGCTGGCCGTGGGAACGGCGTGGACGGAGGTCACGGCCGGCGCCGCCATCGCGGCCGCGGCCGCGGCGGCGGCGATCGCCTGGGGCGTCCCGTTCCCGCTGCTGTTGCAGGGCGCCGGCGATCGACGCGAGGTGGCCGCGCTCTGGGCAGCGAGCGGGTTGGGCGCGGTCGCCGCTGCAGCGGCGGCGGCGCTGCTCGCGCCGACCCTCGGCCTCCCGGCCGTCGGCTGGGCGGCGGTCGTCGCCTACGCGGGGGCCGCGGCGCTGTCGTGGGCGTCGGCCCAGGGCAGCACAGCCTCCTCGTCGAGCGCGTCGGCGTAGCGGAACCCCTGCCCGTAGGCGCAGCCGAGGTCGGCAAGGAACGCGACCTGCTCGTCGTTCTCGATGCCCTCGGCCACGACGTCGATGCGCAGGTTGCGCGCGAGCTGCACCACGGTGGCGACGATCTCGCGCGCCGCCTCGCGCCCGCCGCCGGTCCGGACGCCCTCGTCCGTCGTGGGGCCGGAGATGGCGGCCACGAAGGAGCGGTCGAGCTTCAGCGCGTCGATCGGCAAGCGCTGCAGGTAGGCGAGCGAGGAGTAGCCGGTCCCGAAGTCGTCCACCTGCACGAGCGTGCCCCGCTCGCGCAGGCGCTCGAGCGCGAGGCTCGCCTGCTCGGGGTGGGCCATGAGCACGCTCTCGGTGATCTCGAGGCGCAGGGCCGACGGCTCCAGGTCGGAGCCCGCCAGGGCCGCCTCCGTGCTCGCCACGACGTCGGCGACGGTGAAGTGGTGGGCCGAGACGTTCACCGACACCGTCCAGCGCCGCCCACCGGCACGCCAGCGCGCCATCGCGCGGCACGCCGCCACGGCCACCGCGCGATCGAGCTCGACGATCAGGGCGGACTCCTCGGCGAGCGGGACGAACACCTCGGGGCCGAGCACCCCGCGGGTGGGGTGGTGCCAGCGCGCCAGCGCCTCGAAGCCCACCACCACGCCGTCGGCGAGCCGCACGACCGGCTGGAAGGCGGGGCGCACCTCGCCGCGGCCGAGCGCTTGGCGCAGCTCCGTCTCGAGCTCCAGCCGCGCGACCGCCTGGTCGTGCATCGCCACGTCGAACACCGCGTGCCGGCCGGTGCCGCTCGTCTTGGAGCGGTACATGGCGATGTCGGCGTCGCGCAGCACGTCGGCCGACGTCGCGTACGCGGGCCGCGCGTGCGCCACCCCGACGCTCATGGTCGTGAAGAGCTCGCGGCCGCGGACCAGGAACGGACGCGCCATGGCCTCCTGCAGCCGCGCGGCGGTCCGCTCGGCCTCCTCCTGCACCTCGAGGTCCTCGAGCAGGACGCAGAACTCGTCGCCGCCGAGGCGCGCGACCGTGTCGCCGACGCGCACGACGTCGCGCAGGCGGCCGGCGATCGCGGTCAACAGGACGTCGCCGACGACGTGGCCGAGCGAATCGTTCACCAGCTTGAAACGGTCGAGGTCGAGGAACAGCACCGCGTACCGGTGGCGCGCGTCGCGCCGGTAGCGCTCGATCGCATGATCGAGGCGGTCGAGGAGCAGCGTGCGGTTCGGCAAGCCGCTGAGGTCGTCGTAGAGGGCGCTGCGCAGCAAGCGCTCCTCGAAGCCCTTGCGCTCGGTCACGTCGCGCGACGCGGTCACGGCCGCCACGAGCTCGCCGGCGTCGTCGACGACCGGTTGGACCGAGCTCTCGAGCCACACCGTGCGCCCGTCGCGGGTCCGGAAGCGGACGGTGACCGGATCGACCGACTCGTGCGCGCGGAGCGGCTCGAGGATCGCGGTGCGGACCAGTTCGTGGTCGGCGGGGTCGATGTACTCGAAGGGCGAACGGCCCACCAGCTCCTCGGGCGCCCACCCCACGATCGCGCGCGACGACGGGCTCACGTACGTGTAGCGACCGTCGGGCTCGTGGAGGCAGACCAGGTCGCGGGCGTTCTCGGCGAGCAATCGGAAGCGTCGCTCGGAGGCGCGCACGGCCTCGAGCAGGCGCGCGCGCTGGACCGCGACCCCCACCTGGTCCCGGATCGCCGAGAGCAGCCGCAGGTCCTCCTCCCCGAAGTGCCGCTCGCCGCTCTCGGCGTTGAGCACCCCGAGCACCTCGCCGTCGGCGACGATCGGCACCGCGACCTCGCTCAAGACCGGCTCGCGCGGCGCCAGGAAGCCCTCGTCGCGGGCGACGTCGGGAACCAGCGCCGGCGCGCCCGTCGCCGCGACCCGCCCGATGACCCCGGTGCCGACCGGCAGCACGGCGGGCGCCTCGGCGTACCCGACCGCGTGGCGCAGCCGCAGCTCCTCGCCCTCGCGCAGGTAAGCGCTGACCATGACCACCTGGAGCGCCTGGGCCGTCGCCTCGACGGTCAGGCGCAGCACCTCGTCGAGCTCGCGCCCGCGCGCCAACGCCTGACGAAGGCGGCCGAGCAGCTCGAGCTCCTGCGCCTGGCGCCGCGCGGTCCGGTAGAGGTCGCGGTACTCCGCCGCCTCGTCGGCGGCCCGCGCACCCTGCCGCAGGCGGCCGAGCACGAGCGCGATCTGGTCGGCGAAGGCCTCGGCGGCGCGACAGGCGACCGCGTCGAAGGCGTCGGGGTCGCTCTTGGAGTCGAGCCGGAAGGTGGCGACGATCGCCCCGTCGAGCACCACGGGCACGGCGACCGTCGCCTTGATGCTCGCGGTGTCGCCGGCCTCGCGCAACGTGCGGTAGCGCTCGGGCGACAGCACCTCGGCGTTGCGGCGATCGGGCTCGCGGATCACCTGGGCGCGGCCGTCGGGGGCCACGTCGGGCAGGATGTCGGCCTCGTCGAAGGAGACCTCGCGGAGCGCCTCGAGGTCGAACCCGACCGCCGCGACGAAGCGGAAGCGGCCGTCCTCGCCGCGGACCACGACGCTGCCCGCCTCCGCCCCCGGGACCACGGCCACCGCCTGCGCCAGCACGAACCCTAAGGTCCCCTCGGCCGCCGGGCGCCGCAGCAGCGCACGGGTCACCTCGAGGAGCGCCTCCACCTGGCGGGGGGCGAGCTCGGGGGCGACGGGTCGGTCGGTCGGCATCCCCGTATCATCGCGCCACGGTGCGCGCTTGGGGCGTGCGTTCCGTACATGGCGCGCCGCACCGCGGCCGCGACGTCCGCCCCCTGCCGACCCCCGGAGGTCCCCCATCCCGCCCAAGATCGATCCCGACGACTGGCACGCCGACGACGAGCGCCCCCGCAAGCGCAAGGCCCGCCGGGCCCCCACGGGGCGGCAGAACGTGACCGCGCTCCTCGACGCCGAGGGCCGCGCCGCGCCCGGCACCGCCCTCGCCCGGCTTCAGGAGCGCGGCTTCGTCCACGAGATCCTGGGCGAGCTCAAGAGCGGCAAGGAGGCGACGGTCTACCTCGGGCGCTCGCCGCTCGGCCCGGTGGCCGTCAAGATCTACCGCGACGCCGAGGTGCGCAGCTTCAAGAACGACCAGCGCTACCTCGAGGGGCGCTGGGTGGGCGACGCGCGGCTGTCCCGGGCGATCCAGCGGCGCTCGGGCGCGGGCCGGGAGGCGCTCAAGGCGATGTGGGCGGCCCAGGAGTACCTGGTGCTGTGGGAGGCGTGGCGCGCCGGTCTGCCGGTCCCCGAGCCGCTCGTCGGGCCGCACGTCAGCGACATCACCATGGCGGGCGAGGTGGTGCTCATGCGCTTCGTGGGCGATCCCGACGCGCCCGCGCCGCGGTTGTCGGACGCCCTGCTCGACGCGGACGAGGCAGCCGACGCCTTCGCGCAGAGCGTCGCGGCCATGAAGGCGCTCTGGCGCCTCGGCCTCGTCCACGGCGACTTCTCGACCTACAACCTGCTTTGGTGGCAGGGACGGGTGACGGTCATCGACGTGCCCCAGGCGATGCGCGCCGACCAGCCGGCGGCCCGCGAGGTGCTGGCGCAGGACGCGGCGTCGCTCGTGCGCACCTTCGCGCGCCTGGGGATCGAGGCGGACGCCGACGAGGTCCTCCGGACGGTGACCGCCGAGCACTGACGCGCGCGGCGGGCCGGGGCCTGCGTGCCGGGCAGGGCTCGCCGCGTCAGCCGGCGCGCCGCCGCGGGATCGACGGGGTCGACCAGTCGTCGCCCGCGTGGTGCTTCGCCAGCAGCACGATCTGGCCGACGTGGCCGCTCAGGTGCGTCAGGCTGCGGACCAGCGCCTGGGCAAGGGTCGTCGGCTCGCCGCGGATGACCACCGTGCGGGTGAGGTCGGTCGCGGTGAACGAGGCCAGCGCCTCGCTCGTGATCGCCCAGGCCGCGGCCCATTCCGCGCGCAGCTCGTCGGGCGACCGCTCGGTCGCCTCGAACTCCCCGTCGCGATCGCGATCGGGCTTCTCGCCGTCGGTGGTGAAGACGTCGCGCCAGCGCGACCCGAGGTTGCCGGCCAGGTGCCGCACCAACACGGCGATCGAGTTGTCCTCGCGGCCCAGGGCACGGTGCCACGCGTCGTCCGGCAGCTGCGCGAACGCCCGCTCGGCCATGGCCTTCTGGAGGGCGAAGCTGGCAACGGTCTCGGCGAGGAGGAGGGTAGCGGGCTCGGGCGCGGTCGGCCTGGCGGGGTCCATGCCCGAAGGCTACCGGGTCGGACCCGTCCGGCGGCGTGCGCGTCGGGCGCTCACGAGGCGGTCGCGCGCCGGATCGACCAGGCGAGCAGCGCCACCACCGCGGCGAAGCCGAGCAGCACGGTCGGCACCACCGTCGGGCCGGCCCAGGCGACCACGGCGCCCACCAGCGGCGCGGCGGCCACCGGGCCGAGGTTGGCGAAGGCGAGCACCGGCGGGGCGACCCGTTCGACGCTCGCCGGGAAGGCGCGCGTCAGCCACGCGACGAGC
>JARGGE010000236.1 GCA_029210865.1 Trueperaceae bacterium | reverse complement strand
GCTGCTGTTCGTGGTGACGTACAGCAGGGTCGACGCGGTCAAGCACGCGCTGACGGGGGCCGATCTGCGCAGCCGGATGCGTTGGGAACGGCACGAGCGCCGGACGCTCGCCGCGTCCGGTGCCGATCGGCTGGTCCTGCAGCTCCAGGGGTACCTGTTCTTCGGCGTCGCCTACACCTTGCTCGAGGGCATCGAGCGGCGCCTCGACGAACGCCGCATCGACGAGGTGATCGTCGACTTCCGCCAGGTGACCGGCGCCGACGCCACCGCCCTCGCCAGCCTCGATGCCGTCCGCGGCGATGCCGACGCGCGCGGGTTACGGCTCGTCTTCGCCGAGGTCCCCGACGACCTGGCGCGCGCCTTCGCGCGCCGCGGTCTGGTGCCGCAGGAGGGCTCGAGCTTCGCCTTCGCCGATTCGCTGGACGCCGCCCTCGAGGCGGCCGAGCGGCGCGCTCGTCGCGGCGGCCAAGCTCGACCCGCTCGCGACGCTGAGCGAGCGCCTCGAGGCGCTGACCGGCGACGACCTCGAGCTCATGGACCTGGCCGCCCACCTCGAACGCCTCGAGGTCGCCCCGGGCTCGCGCCTGCTCGCGGGCGCCGGGGAGCGCGCCGACGACGTCTTCCTGGTCGCCCACGGGCAGGTGACCACGTGGCTGGACGTGCCCGGCCGCAGCCCGGTGCGTCTCGAGACGCTGCGCGGCGGCCACCTGGTCGGCGACATCGCCTTCTACGCCGGCTCGGTCCCGCGCCACGCGTGGGTGGTCGCCGACGAGGCGACGACGCTGTTCCGCCTGACCCGCGAGGGACTGGCGCGCCTCACCGCGGCCGATCCGGGCCTGGCCGCGCGCTTCCACCAGCTCGCCGCCCGCCAGCTCGCCGAGCGCGTGACCCACCTGACGCGCCTCGTCGAGGCGCTCCAGCGCTGAGGGTCAGCGCCGAGCCGCAGCCACGGCGGCACAGGCTCCGAGTGTTCAGCGCCTAGCAACGGCCAGCGCCACCTGACCGAGCGAGACCCCGCCGTCGTTGGCCGGCACCTCGCGGTTGCGCCACACGGTGAGGTCGTGCGCCGCGGCCCGCGCCACGACGCGCTCGACGAGCAGGCGGTTCTGGAAGACGCCGCCGGAGAGCGCGAGCACCTCGAAGGGGTGCGCCGCCCGCAGCGCGAGGGCGGCGGCGACGACCCCGGCGGCCAGCGCCTCGTGGAAGCGCCGCGCCACCAGGGCGGTCGGCACCCCGCCCGCCACGTCGTCGAGCACGGCCGCGAGCAGCGGCGCGTGGTCCCAGGTGGGCAGCGGGTCGCCCTCGCGCAGCGCGAACGGCCAGGGATAGGGCTCGGCGTCGGCGACCGTCCAGGCCTGCGTCTCGAGCCCGATCGCGGCCTGCCCCTCGAAGGACATCGTGCGGTGGAAGCCGGTGAGCGCGGCGACGGTGTCGAAGAGGCGGCCGACGCTCGTGGTCACGGGGCTCCGGACGTCGGCGGCGACGAGCTTGCGCGCGAAGCCGAAGCGCTGGGCAGGGAAAGCGAACGGCGGCTTCAGGACCCGTTCGAGGGCCTCGTCACCGAGCACGTCGAGCCAGCCGGCGGCGGCCTGGACCGGGGTGCGGGCGGCGCCGTCGCCGCCCGGCAGGCGTGCGGGCCGCACGTGCGCCACGCGGGCGAAGCCCGCCTCGAGGCTGCCGTGGAAGACCTCGCCGCCCCAGACGCTGCCGTCGTCGCCCAGGCCGGCGCCGTCGAAGGCGAAGCCGAGCGTCGCCGTCGACCAGGCGCCGCGCTCGACCAGCACGCTCGCGACGTGCGCCTCGTGGTGGCCGATCGCGACGGTGGGCGCTCCGAGGGCCACCGCGTAGCGGCTGCTGGGGTAGGCGGGGTGGCGATCGTGGGCAACGAGCACCTCGTGCGGGTCGACGCGGTACATCGCGCACAGGTCGGCGACCGTCTCCTGGAAGGCCTCGAACGAGGCCAGGTCGGAGAGGTCGCCCAGGTGCTGGCTCACGTACGCGGCGCCGGCCACCGCGAGCGTGACGCTGCTCTTGAGCTCCGCGCCCAGCGCCAGGAGCGGGCGCTCGAAGCGGACGTCGCGCACCACCGGCGCCGGCGCCATGCCGCGGGCGCGGCGCACCACGGTGGCCTCGCCGGCGACGACCTGCGCGACGCCGTCGTCGACGCGCCGCGCGATGGGGCGCTCGCCGATCAGGAAGGCGTCGGCGAGGCCCTGCAGGCGCTCGAGCGCCTCGTCGTCGCGGTAGGCGATCGGCTCGCTGGAGCGGTTGGCGCTCGTCATGACGAGCAACTCGGGGGCGCCGTCGTCGAACAGCAGGTGGTGGACGGGCGTGTAGGGCAGCATGACGCCGATCGCGGCGTTCTCGGGCGCGAGCGCCTCGGGCAGCGGGGCGGGGCCCTTGGGCAGCAGCACGATCGGGCGCGCGGTGCTCGCGAGCAGCGCGCGGGCGGCGTCGCCCACCACCGCGTGGTCGCCGATGGCCTCCAGGTCGCGCGCCATGACCGCGAAGGCCTTCTCCTTGCGGAACTTGCGCGCCCGCAGCGCCTCGACGGCGGCGGGGTCGCGCGCGTCGCAGGCCAGGTGGTAGCCGCCGAGGCCCTTGATGGCGACGACCTTGCCGGCGCGCAGCGCGGCGACGGTGGCCGCGAGGGCGTCGTCGCCGCGCACCTCGCGGTCGCCCTCGAGGTAGCGCACCTGCGGCCCGCACGCGGGGCAAGCGGTCGGCTGGGCGTGGAAGCGCCGGTCGACCGGGTCGTGGTACTCCGCCGCGCAGTCCGGGCACATCGCGAAGCCCTTCATGGCGGTGAGCGGGCGGTCGTACGGCAGCGCCTCGACGATCGAGTAGCGCGGTCCGCAGTTGGTGCAGTTGACGAAGGGGTACCGGTAGCGGCGGTCGGCGGGGTCGCGCAGATCGTGCAGGCAGTCGTCGCAAACGGGCAGGTCGGCCGAGATCGAGGTGGTGACGTCGCGCGCGTCCTCGCTCTCGACGATGCGGAAGTCGTCGGGTAGGACCTCGGGCGCCGGCCCGCGCTCGAGCACCACCACCCCCTCGACGCGGGCGGCCGGTGGCGCCTCGGTGGCCACGGCCCGCTCGAAGGCGTCGAGCGCCGCCGCGTCGCCGACCACGTCGACCGTGACGCCGTGGACGTCGTTGCGCACCCAGCCGCGCAGGTCGTACCGCAGCGCGATGCGGTAGACGAAGGGCCGGAACCCCACCCCCTGAACGGTGCCCGTCACGCGCAGCAGGCGGCGCGCGAGGTCGGCCACGTCAGGCTTGGAGCTTGGCGACGCGCCGTTCGCGCAGGAAGTCGAGCCAGCCGCTCAGGCCGACGCCGGTGCGGGCCGAGAGCTCGAAGACGGGCGCGCCCGACGCGACGCTCGCGAGGTTGCGCAGCGCCGCGTCGCGGTCGAACCCGACCACCTCGGCGATGTCGATCTTGTTGATCACGACGACGTCGGCGTCCTTGAAGATGCGCGGGTACTTGAGCGGCTTGTCCTCGCCCTCGGTGGTCGAGAGCAGCACGACGCGCAGGTCCTCGCCCAGGTCCCACGCGGCCGGGCACACCAGGTTGCCCACGTTCTCGATGACGAGCAGGTCGATCGCGTCGAGGTCGAGGCGCTGGACGGCCTTGGCGACCATCTCGGCCTCGAGGTGGCACACGGTGCCGGTGGCGATCTGCACCGAGGGCGCCCCGGCGGCGAACAGCCGCTGCGCGTCGTTGTCGGTCTCGAGGTCGCCCACGACCACCCCGACGCGCACCTCGCTGGCGAGCTCGCGCACGGTGCGCTCCAGGAGCGCGGTCTTGCCGGAGCCCGGCGACGAGACGACGTTGAGCACCAGCCGCTGGCCGAACGCGTCGCGGTTCGTGGCCGCGACGCCGTTGTTGTGGACCATCAGCGACTTCTGCACTTGGACGACGCGGGCACCCTGCGGGTCGGCCGTGCCGAGCCCGTGCAGGGTCACGTCGCGCGTGTTCGGGGCCTGGGTCATGCCGTCACCTCCGGCCGCGCGGGGTGGCGCCCGCGTCGACGGGCGCGCCGCGCGCGCATGTCCCCCAAGGTACCGCCGGGGACGGCGCCGCTGCCGGGACGCGCGCCACCGGTGGCGGGCCGGACCCGCGGGCGCGACCCAGCGCTCACGGCTGCACGGGCGCGAACCAGAGCGCGCCGCCACCGTCGGCCTCGAGCACCAACCGCTCGCCCTCCAGGCGGAAGCGGGTGGTGGCGTTCAGGTGCACGAGGAAGGCGACGTCGAGCGAGCCCGCGGCGCACAGCATCTTGGTCGTCGCGAAGGGTCCGACGCTCAGGCGGGCGCCGTCGAGCACGTAGCGGCCGACGCCGCGATTGCAGTCGGCGCGCACGAGCGCGCTGCCGTCCTCGAGCAGCGTGAGCGTGTAGCGCTCGGGCTCGACGGGCACCGCGAGGCTCCCGTCGGCGCGCATCACGCGTTCGAGCGCCCACGTGGTGCCCACCGGACCGCCGACCACGGGCTCGACGAGCGACACCGCCGTCGCCCGGACGCGCGTCGCGCCGACGACCTCGAAGCCGCCTTGCCCCTGCACCACGCTGGCGCGCGTCGCGAGCACGCCGCGCGCGTCGGTCTCCAGCGGTCCGAGCACGACGACGTCGCCACCGCAGGTGTAGTCGACGCGACGGCCGTCGACGGCCAGCGTCGCGCCCTCGCCCGCGAAGGCGCAGCGGGCGCCGTCGGTGAGCTCGAGCACGTAGGCGCGCCCCAGGAGCCCGGTGTCCTCGGCGAGCACGAAGCCTCCTTCGGGCGCCGTGCCCAGCACCCCGAAGCGCCAGCGCAGGGTGCTGCCGTCCTCGCCCACCTGCGGCACGCCGAGCAGCCCGGCGATCGCCTGCAGCGGCAATTCGCTCGCGACCTGCTCGACGAAATCGCCGGAACCTTCGGCGGCGGCCGCCTTCGCGATGGCCTGCGCCCGTTCGTTGAGTTCGTCGCGCAGCC
>JARGGE010000235.1 GCA_029210865.1 Trueperaceae bacterium | reverse complement strand
CGGGACCGCCTACGACGCCGCGGTCGCGCTCGGTCTCTCGGGCACCCCGACGCTCTTCGTGGGTCCGTACCGACTGCAGGACTTCAACCAGCTCCAGGGCTACCTCGACGCGTTCGACCTGATCGACGCGTTCGCCGAGGCCGAGTGAGCGACCTCGCGCGGTTGCGGGCGGCCCGCGACGCCGAGGCGTCGCTGGCCCGCTTGGTGCGCCTGCTCGAGACGCCGTCGCCCACGGGCGCGACGGAGGAGGCGGTCGCCTGGGTCGCGGGCGAGCTCGATCGCCTCGGGGTCGCCTGGAGCCGCACGCGCAAGGGCGACCTGCGCTGGCGGCTCGCCGGGGACGGGCGCGCGCCCGCGCGCGCCTTCGCGGCCCACGTCGACACGCTCGGTGCCGTGGTCAAGGAGGTCAAGAAGGAGGGGCGCCTGAGGCTCTCGCCGGTGGGCGGCTACGACTGGGCCACGGTCGAGGGCGCCGACGTGCTCGTCCTGCCGCTGGACGCGCCCCCCATCACCGGCACGGTGGTGAACGTCAAGCAGTCGACCCACGTCCACGGGCCGGCGCTGCGCGAGCTCGAGCGCACCGAGCCCGTCATGGAGGTGCGGCTCGACGCGCTCGTCGCCTCGCGCGACGACGTCGCCGCGCTCGGGATCGCGGTCGGCGACCCGGTGGCGTTCGAGGCGCGACCGCGGCTGACCCCCAGCGGGTTCGTCAAGGCCCGCCACCTCGACGACAAGGCGTGCGTGGCCGCGCTGCTCGACCTGACGGCCGCGTTCGTCGCCAGCGGCGTGCGGCCGGCCGGCGACGTGGTCTGCGCCGTCTCGACGTACGAGGAGGTCGGCCACGGCGGCGCGGCGCTCGTCCCGGAGGACGTCGAGGAGCTCGTGGTGCTCGACATGGCGGCGGTCGGCGAGGGCCAGACCAGCTGCGAGACGGGCGTGACGCTCTGCGTCAAGGACGCCTCGGGACCCTACGACGCGCGGCTCGGCCGCCACCTGCGGCGGGTGGCGCACGGCGCGGGGATCGGGCTGGCCGTCGACGTCTACCCGTTCTACGCCAGCGACGGCAGCGCCGCCTGGCGTGCAGGCGCCGACCTGCGGGTCGCGTTGATCGGACCGGGCGTCGACGCCTCGCACGCCTTCGAGCGCACGCACGTGCGCGCGTTGGCGGCCACGTTCGACCTGATGGCGGCGTACGCGCTGAGCGACCGGGGCTGACGGGGCTCGCGCCGGGGCACCTGCCTCGTGCGCGGGCGACGGGGTGCGGTAGACTCGGCGTCGATGCCCGACTATCCGAGCCTGGTGTGGCACCTGAAGAACACCCAGCTCTTCGAGGACCTGTCCGCCGAAGAGCTCGAGCAGTTGTCGCGCATCACCCCGTACCGGCGCTTCGCCCAGGGCGAGGTCGTCTACCACATGGAGGACCCGGCCGACGCGCTGTACTTCGTGCGCGAGGGCATGGTCAAGATCTCCATGTACTTCCCCAACGGCAAGGAGATGATCCTCGGGCTGTTGGGTCAGTACGACATCTTCGGAGAGTTGCTGCTGCTGCCGAGCGAGCGGCGGCCGAACCAGGCCGAGGCCGTCATCGACACCACCCTGATCGTCATGCCCGAGGCCGACTTCCAGAAGCTGCTGCAACAGCAGCCGCGCATCGCCATGAAGTTCATCCAGGTGATGTCGACGCGGCTGTGGCAGGCGCAGGTCTCGCAGGCCGAGGTGGGCGCCTTCGACGCCCCCGGTCGGCTCGCGAACCTGCTGTTGCGCCTGGCCAAGGACTTCGGCAGCGACTCCGAGCGCGGCACGGTCATCGACCTCAACCTCACGCAGCAGGACCTGGCGAAGATGATCGGCGCGACGCGCGAGACCGTCAGCCACTGCCTCGCGCGCCTGCTCGAGTACGGCGCCGTCAAGCGCCGCCGCGCGCCCATCACGGTGAGCCGCGAGGCGCTGCAGCAGTTCCTCGACGAAGCCAGCGAGTGACCCGCGCCGACGAGCGGTTCCTGGTCGTGACCGAACACGGTCGCGTGCTGGTGGTCGTGCGCGGCGACAAGCGCGCGCTCGACGCCGACCTGCTCGACGTGCGCCGCGGCGACGACCCCGAGGCCGCCGGTGTGGCGATCGAGACGCCGCTCCGGGCCTTCGCGGCCAAGATGATCGACCTGCTCGTGGCGCGCGGCACCGACGCGCTGCCGCTCAGCCCGGCGATGCGCGGCCTGATGGTCAAGGAGAAGGCGGCCGAGGACTTGCGGCGCATCGAGCGGAGCGCGCGGGCTTTGGCCGCGGACGCGCCGCCGCCGGGCACCGCCTGAGCTCGGCCCCGCCGGCGTCGGGCACCGCCTGAGCGAGGCCCCTCCTGCCGCGCCGCCGCACGGTGCCCGAGGGAGGCCGGCCCGATCAGCCCGCCTCGTCCTCCTCGACGACCTCGCCGAGCTCCTCGAGCACGTCCTGGTACAAACGCACCGCGAAGGTCTCGATGCCGACGAGCGCCGCGTCGCCCCGCAGGTCGGCGTCGACGCGTTCGTGGGCGATCCGCATCGCTTCGGCGAGCACGCGGTCGAAGATGGGCCAGGGGCCGGCGAAGGCCGCGACGTCGGCGGCGTCGGTCTCGGCGGGCGTCTCGGCGTCGACCGGCGCGTCGCCGCGTCCGGACGCCTTGCGCGGCTTCCGCCTTCCCGAGCTCTTGGGGCTCTCGGCCGCGTCGCGGTCGAGGTTGGCCAAGGCCTCCTCGGCGGCGCGGCGCTCGGCCTCGCGCTTGTTGCCGCCGCGCCCTTCGCCGAAGGGTTGTCCCTGGACCTTGACGCGGGCGAGGAAGGTGGGCTCGTGGTCGGGCCCCTCGCGTTCGGTGACGAACTGCGGCTTCCCGCGTCCGTCCTTCTGGAGCCGCTCGATGAGGGCGGCTTTAGGGTGGATCATGTCGACGTACCTCCGGCGCCGCTGCGACCGCCGCCGCCGGCCTGGGCCGACCTTCGGCGCGCGTTCTGGAGCGGCGCCCGGGGTTGGCGCACACGCGCCGTGCTGCCGGGCGGGGGGTCCGCCGCAGCACGCCGTCCGTGCACGCCCCTCGGGCGCCGCTCCGTCGCCGCCACCTCGGCCCGAACCCGCCGCGCGGCGCCCACCGAGGTGGACGCCAGCAGTACGGGACGGTCGCGAGGCCGGCGGCGACCGTCTTCCGATCCCCGTAGGGACGTTGGAAGGCGACACCCGTGCCGGCGCGGCCGGGTGCCCGTTCACGGTAGCACCCCCGGCGTCGGTTAGCATGGGCCGCATGACCCGGTTGCTGCTCTGCGACGACCACGCGATGTTCCGTCAAGGGCTGCGGAGCATCCTCGAGACGGAGGAGGGCTTCCGCGTCATCGGGGAGGCCTCGAACGGCCGCGAAGCCGTCCGGCACGCGCTCGAGACACGCCCCGACGTCGTCTTGATGGACATCCAGATGCCCGAGCTCGACGGTGTCGCCGCCACCAAGGCGATCCTGACCGAGCGCCCCGACATGAAGGTGATCATCCTCACGATGTACCGGCAGGACCGCTACGTCTTCGAGGCGATCAAGGCCGGCGCCCGCGGCTACCTGCTCAAGGACGCCGACGCGAACGACCTGATCGATGCCATCGCGCGCGTCGCTGCGGGCGAGACGCTGCTGTCGGCCGAGATGGCGGCCTCGATCCTCGACGAGTTCCGCCGTTACGGCGAGTTGCCGCGCCACCCCGAGCACGCCCTCTCCGAGCTCACCGAGCGCGAGGAAGACATCCTGCGGTTGCTGGCGCAGGGCCGGTCGAACCTCGAGATCGCCGACGCCTTGGGCGTCTCCGAGAAGACCGTGCGCAACCGGCTCTCCGAGATCTTCTCGAAGCTGCGCCTGAACAACCGCACGCAGGCGGCGCTCTACGCCCTGCGCGAGGGCATCGCCACGCTCGAGCCCGGCGAGAACCGTTGATCGGGCCCGCCTGACGGCGCGACGGAGCGAGGCGACGACGATGGCGACGACCGCGACGCCCACGCTGCGCGCGGGGTGCAGTCGCGAGCGTCCGCTGCCCGCGGGCGCCGATGCCGGCCTCGCCTGGGCGTACCTCGGCCTCGCCTTCCCCGAGTGCCCCACGTGCGTCCACCGGGTCGCCCCCGACGGGGCCGCACCCTTCTGCACGTGGCGGGCGGCGGACGCCCCGCACCCCTTCGCCGGCTTGGCGGGCTGGGACGCCGGCGCGTGAGCACCGCCGACCTCGACCGGCGTCTACGGGCGCACCTCAAGGCGATCGCCGAGACGCCGGCGCCACCCTTCGCCGAGGGCCCGCGCGGCGCCCTCGTCGCCGAGGCCTGGCGGCGCGCTGGCCTCGCGCCGGCCGTCGACGACCTGGGCGACGTGGTGGTCGAGCTTCCGGGCGGACAGGGACCGCGGGTGCTGCTCGCTGCCCACCTCGACAGCGTGTTCCCGGAGGGGACCGACGTGCGGGTGCGCGAGCACGACGACGCCTGCTGG
Source organism: Trueperaceae bacterium (assembly GCA_029210865.1). GTDB lineage: Bacteria > Deinococcota > Deinococci > Deinococcales > Trueperaceae > JAABTL01. Next base: position 505 of record JARGGE010000235.1, on the reverse strand, counting down.
TCCGGCCCGGGGATCGGCGACGACGCCTCGGGCCTGGCCGTGCTCGTCGTGCTCGCCGAGGAGGTGGCGGCCGGCCGGCTCGAACCGCGGCCGCGGCTGACGCTCGCGGCGACGGTGGGCGAGGAGGGGCTCGGCGACCTGCGCGGTGCGCGCCGCGTGCTCGCCGACCGCGCGGGGCGCTTCGACGTGCTCGTGGCGGTCGACGGGCACCTGGGGCAGGTGGTGGACGCGGCGGTCGGTTCGCGGCGCATCGAGGCGCGGTTCCGCGCCCGCGGCGGCCACGCGTGGGGCGACTACGGGGCGCCGAGCGCCGTGCACGCGCTCGGCGACGCCATCCACGCGCTCACCCGGGTGCCGGTCCCGCGCGAGCCGCGGTCCTCGCTCAACGTCGGGCTCGCCCGCGGCGGGTCGTCGGTCAACGCGATCGCCGAGGAGGCGTGCCTGACGGTCGACCTGCGCAGCCTGGCGCCCGAGACGCTCGCCAAGCTGGTCGCCGAGGCGCAGC
>JARGGE010000234.1 GCA_029210865.1 Trueperaceae bacterium | reverse complement strand
TGGTGGCCCGGCCACTCGCACGGCCGATATTCGGGCAGCACCTGGTACGCCGACACCTTCTTTCGCGAGCTCGCCGACGGCTGCATCGCGTACCACAACATCGACAGCCCCGGGGTCAAGGGTGCCACGCAGTATGTCGCACGTCATACGACAGCCGAGGTGGAGGGCTTCTGCACCGGTGTCATCCACGACGTGACCGGCCAGGACGATTCGCCGATCCACCGCCCGTCGCGTGCCGCCGACCAGTCCTTCCTGGCGAACGGCGTACCTGCCTTCAGCACCTACCCGTTCCTGCCCGAGGGGCACCCCGACCGCAGGGCCTGGACGGGCGGCTGCGCGAACGCGTGGTGGTGGCACTCGAGCGCGGATACGCTCGACAAGGCCGACGTGGGCATCCTGACGCTCGACACCAAGGTCAGCCTCACCGCCATCACATCGCTCACGAACGCCGACGTCCTCCCCATCGATCCGAGCGCCGCCACCGCCGAGGTGCTGGCCTACGCCGAGGATTTCGTCCGCGATGCGGGCGCCCACGTTCCCGCGGAGCCGTTCCTGGCCACCGCACGCGACCTGCACGAGGCAGCGAGCGCCTTCGTGGCACGCGCCCGCGGCGCCGAGGGCGCCGCTGCCCAGGCCGAGGCGAACGCCACCCTGATGGCGCTCAGCCGCGTGCTGCTGCCGGCGACCTACACCAAGGGAGGGCGCTTCAGCCACGACCCGGCCGAGTGGTCGCCCATCATGCGCAACACCAAGTCGAGCCTCTTCCCGGGTCTCAACCCCGGCCTGCAGCTTGCCGAGCTGCACGGTGACGACGCCTACGGCTTCGTGCGCACCGGGGTGGTGCGCCACCTCAACCGAACCGTCGATGCGCTGCTCGAAGCCACCCGTCTGTGCCGCGCCGCCCTCGCCTGAACCCCCTGATCGCTCCCGCGATCATCGCGCCGCCCCGCCGTCACCAAACCCCTCGACCTGCACGAAAGGTGGACGCACCCATGCGCCGAACCTTCCTCACGCTGATCGTCGCGCTGCTCGCGAGCCTCGGCTTCGCGCAGTCCGACAACACGCTCCGGGCTCCGTTGATCGGTGACCCGACCGCGTGGCCAATCAACCCGCCCGGCCTGATCTCGGACATCATGGTCGGCAAGACGCTCTTCAACAACCTGGTCCGCTTCTCGTTCGAGGACGGCTCCACCGTGGTGCCCGACCTCGCCGAGCGCTGGGAGGTCGACGTCGACAGCCGGGTCTGGACCTTCTACCTGCGCGACGACGTGGTGTGGCACGACGGCGAACCCTTCACGGCCGACGACGTCGTCTTCACCGTCGAGACCATCCGCAACCCCGACGTCGCCTCGCGCTGGGCCGCCGCCTTCGTCACCCTCGAGACGATCGAGGCGCTCGACGACCACACCGTCCGGATGACCTTCGAGGCGCCCTTCGCGCCGCTGCTCGCGACGCTCGCCTACAACCTGGCGATCGTGCCCGCGCACGTGCTGTCGAGCATGGACCTCAGCGTGCCCAGCGGCCCGACCGACTTCGTCACCAACCCCATCGGCACCGGCCCGTTCCGCTTCGTCGAGCAGGTCTCGGGCAGCCACTTCATCCTCGAGGCCAACCCCGACTACTTCGAAGGGCGTCCCGCCATCGACCGCGTCGAGTTCAAGGTCGTGCCGGACGTGAACGCGCAGGTCGCGCAGCTGCTCACCGGCGAGCTCGACATCACGTGGACCGTCGAGCCCATCCATTACGACCGCCTCGCGGCGGCGTCGAACATCGTGCTCGGCGAGGTCAACATCCCGCGCTTCGACTGGATCCCGCTGAACAACGAGAACCCGCTCTTCCAGGACGCGCGGGTCCGCCGCGCGATGGCGCACGCGCTCGACCGGGAGTTGATGGTCCAGGCGGTGTTCGGCGGCTTCGGCGAGGTCGCCACCGGCCCCATCCCGCCGTCGATCGCGTGGGTGCCCCGCGATCAGGCGCGGATGCTGGACTACGACGTCGAGCTGGCGCTCGAGCTGTTCGCCGAGGCCGGCTGGACCCGCGGTGACGACGGCTTGCTGCGCAACGCCGCCGGCGAGACCTTCCGGTTCACGTTGCTCGCCGACCGCGGCAACCCGACCCGCGACCAGGTCTACCTGGTGGCGCAGGACGCCTGGAGCTCGATCGGCATGGACATCCAGATCGAGACCACCGAGTGGAACACGGTGCTCGCCCGTTACCGCGAGGGCACGTACGACGCGCGCGTCGGCTGGTGGGTCATCAAGCCCGACCCCGACCTCTACGACTACTTCCACACGGACGGAAGGCTCAACCAGATCCGCTACAGCAACGCGCAGGTCGACGACCTCCTCGAGCGAGGCCGCAGCGTGGCCGATCAGGACGAGCGGGCCGCGATCTACGCCGAACTCCAGGCGCTGCTGGTCGAGGAGCAGCCCTCGATCCTCACCATCTACCCGACCGAGGTGCGCGCCACCAACACGCGCGTCGAGGGGTTGCCCGACATCGGCTTCCGCGACGCCCTCACCTGGCTCCACCGCGCCTCGCTGCGCTGAACGCCGAGGCGCCGTCCTGAGCCCCAGGGCACGGCGCTGAGCACGAAGGCCCTACGCTGAACCGCGCGGTGCCGTGGGCGGGGATCCCCGCCCACGGCACCGCCGCCCTCCGGGAGCCGCATGCCCAAGTATCTTCTCAGTCGGTTGGCGCAGTCCGCCGTCCTGGTGGTGATCGTGAGCATCGTCATGTTCGCGCTCATCGCCTCGGCGCCGGGTGGGCCGGCCATCTTGTATCAGGAGGACGTCGACGCCGAGGCCGCCGCCACGATGCGGCGCAACCTCGGCCTCGACGACCCCATCGTCGTGCAGTACGCGCGCTGGGCCGCCGCGCTGGTCCAGGGCGACCTGGGCACCTCGCTCAGCAACTCGCGACCGGTCGCCATGCTCATCGGGCAACGCTTCGGCGCGACCGCGCAGCTGGCGCTGGCCTCGCTGGGGCTGGCCCTCGTGGTGGCGATCCCCATCGGCGTGCTGTCGGCGGTGCGGCGCAACGGCTGGTTCGACCGGATCGCCACCGCGGGCGCCTTCATGGGCGTGTCCATCCCCAACTTCTGGCTCGGCATCATGATGATCGTGCTGTTCAGCGTCACCCTCGGGTGGTTGCCGAGCGGCGGCACCGGTGCTACCGGCGACGGTGGCTGGCTCGAGCGGCTGCGCCACCTGGCGATGCCCGCCTTCGTCCTCGGGACGAGCACCATGGCGCAGCTCACCCGGTACACCCGTTCGAGCATGGTGACGGTGCTGCGCGAGGACTTCGTGCGCACCGCGCGCGCCAAAGGGGTGCCGCAGCGCACCGTGCTGACGCGCCACGCGCTGCGCAACGGGCTCATCCCGGTGGTGACCGTCATCGGCGTGCTGGTGCCCCGCCTCTTCTCGGGTGCGGCGATCACCGAGTCGATCTTCTCGTGGCCGGGACTCGGACGCCTCGCCGTCGACGCCGCCCTCCAGCGCGACTTCCCGGTCATCATGGCGCTCACCCTCGTCGTCTCCGTCCTCGTGATCGTCGCGAGCTTCGTCGTGGACGTGCTCTACGCCGTCATCGACCCGAGGATCCGCTATGGCTGACGCCGTCTCGCCGCGCACGGCGGCCGAGGCTGCCCCCAAGGGACGGGCGCTGCGCGCCTTCCTCCGCCACCGGGGCGCCACGGTCGCGCTCTTCCTGCTGACGGTCATGACCGGCGCCGCGCTGCTCGCGCCGTGGATCGCACCGTACGACCCCGAGAAGATCAACATCCTGCGCAGCCTCGCGGCGCCGAGCGCCCAGCATTGGCTGGGGACCGACGAGGTCGGCCGCGACGTGCTGTCGCGGCTCCTGTTCGGTGGACGGGTGTCGATCGTGGTCGGGTTGGTCGCCGCGACGCTGTCGGTGGCGATCGGGGTCGCGATCGGCGGGCTGTCGGCCTACTTCGGCGGGCTGCTTGACGCCGTGCTCATGCGCTTCACCGACGGCATGCTCTCGATCCCGCTGTTCTTCTTCCTGCTGGTGGTCATGGCGGTGTTCGGAAGCGGCCTCACGCAGATCGTCATCGTGATCGCCTTGACGTCGTGGATGCCGGTCGCGCGCATCGTGCGCGGGGAGGTGCTGCGGGTGAAGGCGCTCCCGTACGTCGAGGCGGCCGAGGCGCTCGGCGCCCGCCGGCTGCACGTCATCCTGCGCCACCTGCTGCCGCAGACCGTCCCGTCGGTGATCGTCGCCGCGACCCTGGGGGTCGCCAACGCCATCCTGCTCGAGTCGGCGCTCTCGTACCTGGGCCTCGGCATCCAGCCGCCCATCCCGTCGTGGGGCAACATGCTCCAGGGCTCCCAGGCCTACGTGTGGTCGCAGCCCTTGCTGGCGCTGTGGCCGGGGCTCATGATCTTCGTCGCGGTCATGGCCTACAACGCACTTGGCGACGGCATCCGCGATGCGCTCGATCCGGGGGCCGGCTGACGGAGACCGCTCGAGCTGCGCTGCCGGCGCCGCAGGGCTCGGCCCGCGCTGGGACCGATGGCCCTTGCGCGCGCGCAGGACTCGGTCCTATCGATGGAGCGCCGACCGTCCGCGGGTGAAGCGCTCGACCATCGTCGGGGCGCGGCCTTGGGGTGGAGCGGCGGCGCAATCGAGGTGCGGCCGTGAAGCGTTCGTTGCCTTCCCCCCTCGTCTGGTTCGTGCTCGCCCTCGCCCTCGCGTGCGGTTCCGGGAGGGCGCAGCCCTGGGTCTTCGTCCCCGCCGACGGCCGGCCGGTGGCGCTGCAGGGGCTGCAGGTCGGGGCGACGTACCAGCTGCGGGTGAGCGGGTGGATGGGCTTCGGCACCTGGTCGGGAAACGGCCGCGCCTTGCTGAACGACGCCTGCTACGAGTTCAACGCCACGGGGGTGGCCAACCCGCTCCCGGTGGTGCAGAACGACCTGGGCGTGAGCGTGTGCGGCCCGTACCAGGCCGACCACGTGTACGCGTC
>JARGGE010000233.1 GCA_029210865.1 Trueperaceae bacterium | reverse complement strand
GGGCCGACGGACGGCACGCGGGCATCACCATGACGCATGCCGAGAGATAAAGCATGCCGAGAGCGGGATTCGAACCCGCACACCGTGAGGTGGGAGATTTTAAGTCTCCTGCGTCTACCAGTTCCGCCATCCTCGCGCGCGGCCCGCCCACTCGTCGGGGCGACCTGCGGCCGCCGCGTCGGGGGGGCGAAGGTGGGGTGGATGACGGGATTTGAACCCGCGACCCCCGGAACCACAATCCGGTGCTCTAACCTGCTGAGCTACATCCACCGCGCTCGCGACACGAGTCTAGCAGACGCCGCAGAACGGCGACCGGAGGAGGATACACCCGCCAGGGACGGGATGTCGAGCCCGCGAGCGCCCTGACGACGGGTCCGCTGGAGCCGGGCGCCTCGGGTCGGGCGACGCGTCGGGCCCGCGGGCACGGCGTAGCGTGTCGGCCATGGACGAAGCCCTGAACGAACGCCGGTTCGACCTCGTCGTGTGGGGGGCGACCGGGTACACCGGCGGGCTGGTGGCGGAGGCCGTCGCGGCGCTGGCGCCACCCGACCTGCGCTGGGCCGTCGCGGGCCGCGACGCGGCGCGGCTCGAGGCGGTGCGCGACGCGATCGCGCCCGCGGTCCTCGTCGCCGACGCCGCCGACCCCGCGTCGCTGGCTGCCCTCGCGCGCGCCACCCGCGCGGTGGTGACGACCGTCGGTCCTTACGCGCGCTACGGCACCCCGCTCGTCGCCGCCTGCGTCGCGGCCGGCACCCACGTGGCCGACCTGACCGGTGAGCCCACCTGGATGCGGTCGACGATCGAGCGCTTCGACGTGGCGGCGCGGGCCTCCGGGGTCCACGTCGTCCATGCTTGTGGCTTCGACAGCGTGCCGTCCGACCTGGGCGTGTGGTGGTTGCAGCAGCGCGCGTTCGAGCGCCACGGACGACCGTGCACGCGCATCGAGCACGTGTTCGGCCCCATGGCCGGTGGGGTCAGCGGCGGCACGCTCGCGAGCATGCTGGCGCTGTTCGAGGACGCCGTGACCGACCCGACGACCCGCCGACAGCTGGGCGACCGTGACCTGCTGGCGCCGGGCGCGACGCCGTCCGTCGCCGTGCGCGACCCGCTGGCGCCGCACCGCGAGGCCGTCGCCGGCGGCTGGAGCGTGCCGTTCCCGATGGCGGCCGTGAACGCGCGGGTGGTGCGGCGCACGCGGGCACTGCTCGGCGAGCCTTGGGGCGCGGGGTTCCGGTACCGGGAGCGCTGGCGCTTCGAGACGTGGCCGATCGCCACGGCGGTGGCGCTGGTGCAGGCGCTGGCGCCGGTCGCGCTGGCGTTCGCGCCGGTGCGGCGCGCGCTGGCGCGCCGTCTGCCGGCCGGGGCGCGGCCCGATCCGGAGGTGCGGCGCCACGGCTCGTTTCGCACGACGCTGGTCGGGTGGGTCGACGATGAGGCGGAGCCCCTGGTGGGACGGGTGGCGAGCGACCTCGACCCGGGGTATGGCGCCACCTCGCGGATGCTGGCCGCGATGGGGATCGGCCTGGCAACGGACGCGTTCGCGGGGTCGCCCGCAGGCGTGGTCACGCCGGCCGTGGTCGGTGGGGCGGCGCTCGTGGCGCGGCTCGAGGCGGTGGGCGTGCGCTTCAGGCTCGACGGCGAGGGCGACGGCTGATTGGGGCGTCATGGCGCACCCGCCAGGATTCGAACCTGGGACCGACCGCTTAGAAGGCGGCTGCTCTGTCCACTGAGCTACGGGTGCACGGGGGCGCGGTCGGCGCCCGGAAGGGGTGGAGCGGGAGACGGGAATCGAACCCGCGACATACAGCTTGGAAGGCTGTCGCTCTACCAGCTGAGCTACTCCCGCACGCGGCCCGGGCCCATTCGTACGGCGTGCGCCGGGCGCCTGTCAAGCGTCCGGCGTCCGCCGAGGGCGACGCGGCGGGCGGTCCCATCGGACCGCCCGCCGCTCGCTCGTTGGTCGGGGCGGCGTGATTCGAACACGCGACCCCCTGCTCCCAAAGCAGGTGCGCTACCAGGCTGCGCCACGCCCCGACGCGCGGACGCCATCCTAGCGCACGTGTGGGCGGGCGTCAGCCGCCACCGAGCTCGGCGAGGGCCAACCGGGTCCAGGCGACGATCTCCTCGCTGAGCGGCAGCCCGGCCAGCTCCCGGGCGTCGAACCACCCGAGCGTCGGGTCGCCCTCGAGGCGACCGTCGTAGCCGTCGTCCGGGACGGCCAGGTACACCAGGTCGACGTGCTCGTGGCCCGGGGCGATGGCCTCGACCTGGACGGCTCGTGGCGGCACCAGCTGGCGGGGGCCGGGGGCGTCGATGGGCGAGCGCCCGACCAGGCGCACCCGCACGCCGGACTCCTCCTCGACCTCGCGGACGGCTGCGTCGTCGGGCAGCTCGTGCGCCTCGACGTGGCCGCCGCACGGCAGCCAGCGCCCGAGCTTGGGGTGCCGGTGCAGCATCACCCGGCCGCCCCACACGACGAAGACGGCGACGGCCCAGTCGCGCGTCGGCGCCGGCATCGGCGTCGGCGCAGACGCGCTCACGAGGCGAGCGGCAGCGCCAGGCCAGGCGCGTGGGCCCCGAGGACGGTGCCGTACAAGGCATGCGGGGTGGCGTGGTCGACGCGCACGTCGTGCAGCCCCATGCGCCCCACTTGGTCGGCGGGGACGAGCACGGTGTGGTGCTGGTCGGAGTGGCCGACCACGTGCGCGCCGTCGCGCCCGAGCTCCTTGACCAGGACGCGCACCGTCCGCCCCTCGAAGCGGCGGTTGCCGACGAGCGACCAGTGCTTCTGCTTCTCGATCAGGCGCCCGAGCCGCTCGGTCTTGACCGCGCGCGGCAGGTCGTCGAAGCGCGCGTGCGCCGGGGTCCCCGGGCGCGCCGAGTACGCGAACATGAAGGCCTGCTCGAAGCCCACCTCGTCGTAGAGCGCCAGCGTCTGCTCGAAGTCCTCCTCGGTCTCGCCCGGGAAGCCGACGATGAGGTCGGTCGACAGCACGACGTCGGGGACCTTGGCGCGCAGCTCGCGCACGATCTCGAGGTAGCGCTCGCGGCGGTACTCGCGCGCCATCCGCTGCAGCACCCGGTCGCTCCCCGACTGCACGGGCAGGTGCACGTAATCGCAGACGTTCGGCGAGGAGGCGATCGCGTCGATGACGTCGCTCGTGAAGTTCATCGGGTGGCTGGTGGTGAACTTGACGCGCGGGAAGCCGACGGCCGCGACCGCCTGCAGCAGCTCGGCGAACGACGGCACCCGTGGGTCGTCGCGCCCGTAGCTGTTGACGTTCTGGCCCAGCAGCACGACCTCTTCGACGCCCTGGGCACGCATCGCCTCGGCCTCCGCGAGGATCGCGGCGAGCGGCCGGCTCACCTCGGGCCCGCGCGTCTGCGGGACGATGCAGTAGGTGCAGTGGTGGTCGCAGCCGCGCATGATCGTCAGGTAGCCGGTCAGCGTGCCCGCCGGCGGCGGGGGCGTCAGGTGGTCGACCAGGTCGTCTCGGAAGGCGAGCCGGTCGACGCGCGACCCCGATCGCCCGGACGCGGCCCGGCGCCGCTCGAGGTCCTCGATGGCGGGGACGATCTCGGTGACGGCGCCGGGGCCGATCAGGAGGTCGACGCCGAACTTCGTCGCGATCGCCCGGCCCTCCTCGAGCTGCGCGAGGCAGCCCATGAGCCCGATCGCCAGGTCGCGCCCCGCCGCGCGCTCCTTGCGCAGGTCGCCGAGCACCGACACGACCTTCTCGACCGGCTTGCCGCGCACCGCGCAGGTGTTGAGCAGGATCAGCTCCGCGTCCTGCGGCGTGGCGACCAGGTCGTGGCCGCCGGCGACCAGCTCCGACTGGATGGTCAGCGTGTCGTACTCGTTCATCTGGCAGCCGTACGTGATGACGTGCGCCCTCATCGGGGCGTCCTCCGGCCGCGGTCGGGGTGGGCGAGGTCGAGGCGGCCGAGGTCTGGGCGGACGGCGTCGCGCATGCCGGGCATGGTAGCAGGCCTCAGCCGAGCAGCCAGATGCCCACGCCCACCAGCGCGAACGAGGCGATCGCCAGCAGGAAGCCGTGGAGCAGCGCCTTGGGGTACCGGTCGCGCACGCGCGGTACGGCGGACGAGGCCACGAGGAGCATCCCGGCCAGGAAGACGACGCTGCAGACGAACAGCCAGGCGTCGAGGGCCGGGGCGACGAGCCCGCTCATGGCCGCACCCGCCACGCCACGTCGGCGCCCTGGCGCACCAGCGCCATCTGGTGCCGGACGATCAGGCCCCCGGCGCCGTCGGGCTCGGCGAGCGCGAAGGCGATCGCCTCGCCGTCCGCGAGGGCTCCTGCGAAGGCGAGCGCGCCCTCGCCCGACCGCGCCTCGGGGTGGTGGACGCCGTCGACGATCAGCTCGGCGCCGACCTCCGGGGCGAACTCGAAGCGGACCCGGGCCACCAGGACCACGTCGGTGCGGACCTCCGCGGCGACCACCTCGAGCCAGGTGCGCGGCGCCGCGGCCGGGCGCCAGCGCCCCGCCGCGTCCACCTCGCCCGCCTCGTCGAGCGTGAAGGCCGGCCGACCGACGTCGACCGCCAGGCGCACGGTGGTCGGTCCAGGACCGTCGAGCGGGCGTTCGAGGCGGGTGGCGCCTGGCGACCAGGTGACGCGTTCGCCGCGGCCGTCCAGCTCGAGCAGGCCGACCACCGGCTCGGGGAGGTCGGCGCGGACCTCGAGGGTCACGGTGCGGCGGAGCGTCGGCTCGAGCGAGGCGGCGAAGGCGCTCGGCGTCCACGGCACCGCGGCCAGCACCTGGACCAGGTAGAGACCGCCGCGGCCGTCCTCCGCGCTGCCGAAGCCGACGCGGTCGAAGGGGGGGTGCAGCAGGTTGGCGCGGTGGCCTGGGCTGTCGAGCCAGCCTTGGACGGTCGTCGTCGCCGGGTCGGCCGCGCCGCGGGCGTACTCTGCCACGGGCCGGCCGAACTTGCCCACGGCGTAGCGCAGCATCTTGCGCATTGACCACAGCTCGCGGAGCTGGTCCAGCC
>JARGGE010000232.1 GCA_029210865.1 Trueperaceae bacterium | reverse complement strand
CTTGGTGCGGTAGCCGTCGACCTTGTCGCTCATCGCCATCCCGGCGATGTCGAGGTGGACCCACGGGTAGTCGACGAAGCGCTCGAGGAACGCCGCGGCGACGGCGGCCCCGCCGCGCGGCTTGCCGCTCGAGTTCTTCAGGTCGGCGACGTCGCTCTCGAGGTCCTTCAGGTAGTCCTTCCACAGCGGCAGCGGCCAGGTGCGCTCCGCTGTGGCGGCGGCGGCGGCGTCGAGCTGCGCCGCGAGCGCGTCGTCGTTCGCGAAGCGGCCGGCGGCGATGCCTTCCCCCAGCGCCACGACCACGGCGCCGGTGAGGGTCGCGAGGTCGACGACGGCGCGCGGGCGCAGCCGCTGCGCGTACGACAGCGCGTCGGCGAGCAGCAGGCGCCCTTCGGCGTCCGTCGAGATGATCTCGATGGTGGTGCCGTTCGCGGCGGTGATCACGTCCGCGGGGCGGTAGGCGTGGGCGTCGAGCAGGTTCTCGGTGGCGGGGACCAGCGCGATGACGCGGCGGGCGGCGCGCAGCCGGCCCAGCGTGCGCATGGTGCCCAGCGCGGCCGCCGCGCCGGCCATGTCGCTCTTCATGGCTTCCATGCCGGCGCGCCCCTTGATCGACACGCCGCCCGAGTCGAAGGTGACGCCCTTGCCCACGAGGACGAGGGGCGGTTCCTGACCGCCGGTGGGGTCGTGCTCGAGCACCAGGAAGCGCGGCTCGTGGCCCGCGCCCTGCGCGACGGCGAGGAACGCGCCCATGCCGTGCTCGGCCGCCCAGGCGCGGTCGCCCACCGTGAGGGCGAAGCCATGGTCGGCCGCCAGGCCGCGGGCGACCTCGGCGAGGTGCTCGGGCGTCGCCACGTTCGGGGGCCGGTTGACCAACTCGCGCGCCAGCGCCACCCCCTCGGCGGTCGCCTCGGCCAAGCGCACCGCGTCGCGGACGTCCTCGAGGCGCGCCTCGTCGGTCGCCAGCAGCACTTCGTCGACGCCCTCGTCGTCCGCGTACCGGTAGAGGCCCAGCCGCGCGCCCTCGACGGTGGCGGCGACCGCGGTCGCCAGGTCGATCGGTCCGAGGCCGGCGCCCAGCGGGGCCAGGCCGACGCGCCGGGCGCCGAGGTCGCGGGCCTGGCGCAGCGCCCCGGCGGCCGCACGGCGGACGGCGTCGGCGTCCAGGGTGCCGGCCGCGCCCAGACCCACAACCAGCACGCGAGGGGCCGCCACGCCGCGCTCAGGGAAGAGCGGGGTGGTGCGGCCGACGCGGGTGTCGAGGTCGCCGCGGGCGTGCAGCCGGCCGAGCAGGCCGTCGAGCGCCTGGTCGATCGCGTGGGTCGCGCCGCCGGGCAGGCTGGGGTCGGAGAGGATCGGCACGACGAGCGCGTCGACCTCCAGGTCGGCGAGTGCCGTGGTCTGTGGGGTCGTCTTCATGCTGCTACGTGTACCGCATCCCTCTCGGGACGGCGCTCGGCCCGGCGGCCGGTGGCACCGTACCGGACGCGCTTGACCCGTGATACCCCCGAGGGGTATGAGTAGCGCATGGCGAAACGCACCCCCCCGAACCCCCAGCGCCGCAGCCCGCTGGCGCTCGTCGCGGCGATCGCGGCGATTGCCGTCGTCGCGGTCGTGTTCGCGACCACCCGCGCTGGCGGCGGGGCGCTCACCACGGTGAGCGTGCGCGACCTCCAGAGCGCGCTCGCGCAGAGCCCGGCCCCAACCCTGATCGACGTGCGCGAGCCCTTCGAGTACGCCGATGGCCACGTGGAGGGCGCCCTGCTCATGCCGCTAGCGAACGTCGTGCAGCTCGCCTCCGACCTGCCCAAGGACGAGCCCGTCTACGTCTTCTGCCGCACCGGCAACCGCTCGCTGCAGGCCTCCCAGGCGCTGGTGGCGGCCGGGTTCGAGGACGTCCGCAACGTCGACGGCGGCATCGTTGCCTGGACGTCGGCCGGTCTGCCGGTGGTCCGATGAGCCGCTACGACGTGGGGCCGTACGTCGAGGTCGACGTGCAGGAGCTCTTCGCCGACGACGACCCCGACAAGGTCGTGCTCGACGTGCGCGAGCCGATGGAGACCGCGCACGGCACCGTCGAGGGCGCGCTGTGCGTGCCGCTCGGCCGTCTGGACGAGGCGCTCGACCAGTTCCCCGACGACGCGAACGTCTACGTCGTGTGCCGCTCCGGCAACCGCTCGGCCTACGCCGCCGAGGTGCTGAGCGCGGCCGGCAAGACCGACGTCAAGAACGTCGCCGGCGGCCTGATCGCCTGGGTCTCGGCCGGTTACCCGATCTCGCGCTGAAGCGCGGCGCCCCCGAGGGCGCGCGCTCGAGCGGCCCCGCGACCCCCGGTCGCGGGGCCGCTTCGCGTCGGCCAGGGTCGCTCACCCCGGTCGCCGGGGGTGGCCGTCGCGGGCGGACTGCCCAAGGTTTGTAGCTGGTGTGTCAAGGCACAGTCAAAGGTTGACCCGCGGATCACACTCCGGTCATCGAGGATCGACCGATCGGACGGGGGGCATCCCGCCGTCGTGGGCGGACTCGAGGAAGAGAGGCACCTCATGACGATGAAGCGGACGTTCCGAGCTCTCCTGGCCCTAGCGGTCGCCGGCATCCTGGCGGCGTGCGGGAACGCGGCGGCCCCGGCCGAACGCGACTCGATCGCCGAGATCGCCAGCGCGAACGAGAACCTCACGGTGCTCGTCGCCGCCCTCGACGCCGCTGGCCTGGTCGGCACCTTCGCGGACGACGCGGCGGGTCCCTTCACGGTCTTCGCGGCCAACGACGCGGCGTTCACGGCCCTGCTCGGCGAACTCGGCCTGACCGCCGAGCAGCTGCTCGCCGACACCGACCTGCTGACGAGCGTCCTCACGTACCACGTGGTCGAAGGCAACAACCTGTTCATCCAGGTCGCCGCCCAGGAAGTCCTCCCGACCCTCAACGGCATGCCGATCGCCGTCTCGGGTGGGCTGCTCGACGGCTCCACCTCGGTGGTCTCGGCCGGCATCGTCGCCAGCAACGGCGTCATCCACGTGATCGACGAGGTGCTGGTCCCCAGCAAGACGATCGCCGACATCGCCGTCGCCGACAGCCGCTTCTCGACGCTCGTCGCGGCGCTCAGCGAGGCCGACCTGGTCGCCGCGGTCGCCGACGTGAACGCCGACCTCACGGTGTTCGCCCCGACGAACGACGCCTTCGGCGCGGCGCTCGACACGCTCGGACTCACCGCGGCGGAGCTCCTCGCGAGCGACGACCTGGCCGACATCCTCCTGTACCACGTGGTCCCGGGCACCTTCCTCGCGGCCGACGTGATCGCGGCGGCGCCCTTCGACGCCCCCACGCTGCAGGGTTCGACCATCTCGGTCGAGGTCGTCGACGGCGGCGTCGTCCTCAACGGCACGGTCAACGTGATCATCACGGACGTCAAGGCCGTCAACGGCGTGATCCACGCGATCGACTTCGTCCTCCTGCCGCCGGCCGAGTAACCGGCCGGAGCGCGCAAGCGAAGGAACGGGCCCCGCGGCATGCCGCGGGGCCCGTTCCTTGGTGGTGTGGGTGCGTCGGGCTCAAGGCGCCGACGCTTCGGCCGCGCCGTGCGCCTGCCGCCGGCCGCAGCGGGTCAGCCCTTGACCGACCCCGCGAGCAGCCCCTTGACGAAGTAGCGTCCGAGCAGGATGTACACCAGCAGCGTCGGCAGCGCCGCCAGGATCGCCCCCGCCATCGGCAGGTTCCAGCGGACCGCCTCGCCGCCGGCGAGCTGCGCCAGCGCGACCGTGATCGGCTGGTTCGCCTGGCTCGTGAGCGTCACCGCGAAGAGGAACTCGTTCCAGATCTGGGTGAACTGCCAGATGATCACGACCACGAAGCCGGGCAGCGACAGCGGGAAGACGATGCGGCCGTAGAGCCCGAAGAAGCCGGCCCCGTCGATCTTGCCCGCCTCGAGCATCTCGTCGGGGATCTCGGCGTAGTAGTTGCGGAAGATCAGCGTGGTGATGGGCAGGCCGTACACCACGTGCGCCAGGATCAGCCCGTTGAGCCCGCCGTAGAGCCCGATCGAGCGCAGGAAGTCGAACAGCGGGATCAGGATCGCCTGGTACGGGATGAACATGCCGAAGAGCATGAGCGGGAAGACGACGTTCGCGCCCGGGAAACGCCATTTGGCGAGCACGTAGCCGTTCATCGAGCCGAGGAGCGCCGACAGGACGGTCGCCACCAGCGTCAGCGTGAAGCTGTTGGCCAGCTTGGGCGCGAACGCGTCCCAGGCCTCGACGAAGGAGCGCCAGTACCAGATCTGCGGCAGCGACCAGGTGGTCGCAAGGTTGATCGCCGAGGGCGACTTGAGGCTCGTCACCACCACCAGGTAGACGGGCAGCAGGAACAGCGCGCTGGCGAGCGCGAGCAGGACGTAGATCAGCCAGCGGTGGCGGCGCCAGGCGATCATCGGCGGGTCTCCCCGCGCAGGCTGGTCCACAGGTAGGGGACGATGACCGCGGCGACCAGCACCAGCAGCACCATCGCGATCGCCGCGCCCTTGCTGAACTGGTTGGCGCGGAAGGCGGTGAGGTACATCAGCAACGCCGGCACGTCGGTGGTGGCGTTGTCGGCGCCCGCCATCGCGAAGATCAGGTCGAAGATCTTGAGGCTGATGTGGCCCAGGATGATCATCGCCGAGAGCGTGATCGGCTGCAGCAGCGGCAGCACGACGTGCCGGTAGAGCTGCACCTCGTTCGCCCCGTCGACGCGCGCCGCTTCGCGCAGCTCGCCGGGGATCCCGCGCAGGCCGGCCAGGTAGAGCGCCATCGTGTAGCCCGACATCTGCCAGACGGCCGCGAGGATGATGCCGATGAAGGCCAGGTTGAAGCCGTGCAGCTCGGGGTAGGGAAGGAGCGCGACGTCGCGCGCCCAGGTGAGCGACCAGAGGCCGACGGTCGCGGCCGAGAGGAGCGCCACGCCCGCGCGGGTGCGGCGCTTGCCGCGCCAGGCGGCGATCGCCACCCCGGCCAGCACCACCGCCACGAGCAGCCCGGTCATGCTCGGCAGCGCGTTC
>JARGGE010000231.1 GCA_029210865.1 Trueperaceae bacterium | reverse complement strand
GGTCAGGTGCTCAACGCGATCGCGCAGCGGGTGCCGTGGCTCGTCGGTGGCGCCGCCGACCTGGCGCCGTCGACCAAGACGCGGCTGACCTTCGCCGGCGCCGGCGACCAGGCCGCCGGCGAGCCAGGCGGCCGCAACCTGCACTTCGGGGTCCGCGAGCACGCGATGGGCGCGATCCTCAACGGCATGGCGCTCTCGAAGGTGCGGCCGTTCGGCGCCGGGTTCCTGATCTTCAGCGACTACGCCCGACCCACGCTGCGGCTCTCGGCGCTCATGGAGCTGCCGGTGATCAACGTCTACACCCACGATTCGATCGGCGTCGGCGAGGACGGGCCGACGCACCAGCCGGTCGAGCAGGTCGCCTCGTTGCGCGCCATCCCTGGGTTGCGCGTGCTGCGCCCCGCCGACGCGAACGAGGTCGTCGAGGCCTGGCGCTGGCTGATGCCGCAGCGCGACGTCCCGGTGGCGCTCGTGCTCTCGCGCCAAGCGCTGCCGACCTTCGACCGGTCGAGGACCGCGCCCGCCGCCGGCGTCGCCCGCGGTGCGTACGTCCTGATCGACCCGCCCGAGGGAGCCCCCGAGGTGCTGCTGCTCGCCAGTGGCTCGGAGGTCGCGCTGTGCCTGCAGGCGTACGAGCGGCTCACGCAGGAGGGCATCCGCGCCCGCGTGGTCAGCATGCCGTCCTGGGAGCTCTTCGAAGCCGAACCGCAGGCGTACCGCGACGCGGTGCTGCCCCCCGACGTCACCGCGCGCGTCGCGGTCGAGCAAGCCTCGACCTTCGGCTGGGAGCGCTACACGGGCCTGCGCGGCCGCGTCCTCGGGATGCGCGCGTTCGGCGCCTCCGCGCCGCTCCCGGCGCTCCTCGAGCGCTTCGGGTTCACCGTCGACGCGGTGGTCGCCGCCGCCAAGGAGGTCCTATGAACGGTTCCGTCCCACCCCGTCCTGAAGGAGCGCTCAGGAGCCACGTCGCTCCGCTCGAGACCACCGTCGACGTCTCCCGCATGCGCCTGGACGACGCCTACCTGGCGCGCATGGCGCCCGCGCTGCAGCACGCCTTCGAAGCCATGGGCGAGCTCGAGCGCGGCACCATCGCCAACCCCGACGAAGGGCGCATGGTGGGCCATTACTGGCTGCGCGCGCCGGAGCTCGCCCCGACGCCGGAGCTGACCGCGGCGATCGAGGCGAACCTCGCGGCGGTGCGCGGTTTCGCTGCCGACGTCCACGAGGGCCGCGTCGCGCCCCAGCGCGGCGGGCGCTTCGCGCACCTGCTCGTCATCGGCATCGGCGGCTCGGCCCTCGGTCCGCAGCTGCTCGCCGACGCGCTGGGTGCCCCCGGTGACCCGCTCGCGGCGCACTTCTTCGACAACACCGACCCCGATGGGATCGAGCGCGTCCTCGCGCGGCTCGGCGACGACCTCGCGCGCACCCTGACGCTGGTCGTCTCGAAGTCCGGCGGGACGCCCGAGACCCGCAACGGTATGCGCCTCGCGCAGCGTGCCTACGCCGCCGCCGGCCTCGACTTCGCGGCGCACGCGGTGGCCGTGACCGGGGCGGGCAGCGAGCTCGACGGGGTTGCCCGCGAGGGGGGTTGGCGCGCTCGCTTCCCGATGTGGGACTGGGTCGGCGGCCGCACGTCGCTGTTCTCGGCGGTGGGGCTGCTGCCCGCCGCGCTGCTGGGCTTCGACGTCGACGCGCTGCTCGCCGGTGCCCGGACGATGGACGCCGCGACCCGCGCACCCGACCCGGTCGGCAACCCCGCCGCGCTCTTGGCGCTGGCCTGGCACCACGCCGGCGACGGCCACGGTCGCAAGGACATGGTCGTGCTTCCCTACAAGGACCGGCTCCTGCTGTTCTCGCGCTACCTGCAGCAACTGGTCATGGAGTCGCTCGGCAAGGCCCACGACCTCGCGGGCGCGCGCGTCGATCAAGGCATCGCCGTCTACGGCAACAAGGGCTCGACCGACCAGCACGCGTACGTGCAACAGCTGCGCGATGGCGTCCCCAACTTCTTCGCCACCTTCATCCAGGTGCTGCGCGACCAGGAGGGCCCTGCCGTCGAGATCGAGCCGGACGTCACCGCCGGCGACTACCTGCTCGGGTTCCTGCTCGGCACCCGCGACGCGCTGTCCGAGAACGGCCGCGGTTCGCTGACGATCACCCTGCCCGACGCCGGCGCGCGCAGCCTCGGCGCGCTGATCGCGCTCTACGAGCGCGCCGTCGGGCTCTACGCGCAGCTGATCGGGGTGAACGCCTACCACCAGCCGGGTGTCGAGGCCGGCAAGCGCGCCGCCGCGAGCGTCATCGAGCTGCAGCGGGCTCTGCTGGCCGCCCTTCGCGAAGCGCCGGCACGGCCGCGCAGCGCCGCCGAGTTGGCCGCCGCCGCCGGCGCGCCCGGGCGGGCGGAGACCGCTCGCCACGTGCTCGACCACCTCGCGGCCAACGGCCGCCTCGTCCGGGTCGCCACCACGAGCGGCGACGTCCGGTACCACCTCCAGGAGCGCCCATGACCCTCCCCCGGACGACCCCCACCACGCCTCACCCCGCCCCCGCGGCGATCGCCGCCCATCCGCTGCTCGCCCTGCAGCGCTTGGGGCAGTCGCCCTGGCTCGACCACATCCGCCGCGACCTGCTGACCAGCGGCGCGCTGGACCGCATGATCGCCGCCGGCGAGATCACCGGGCTCACCTCCAACCCGACGATCTTCGAGCAGGCGATCGCGAAGAGCGACGTGTACGACGAAGCGCTGGCCGAGCTCGCCGCGCGGGGCCTCGAGGCGCCAGCGATCTTCGAGGCGCTGGCGATCGACGACGTCCGCGCCGCCGCCGACGCCTTCCTGCCCGTCTACCGGCGCACCGGCGGCGACGACGGCTACGTCAGCCTCGAGGTCGCGCCCGACCTGGCGCACGACGCCGTCGGGACGCTCGACGCCGCGCGCCGGCTGTGGCGGGCCGTCGACCGCCCCAACCTGATGGTCAAGATCCCCGCCACCGCGGCGGGCCTCACGGCGGTCGAGGCCGCCATCGCCGAGGGGATGAACGTCAACGTGACGCTGATCTTCTCGATCGAGCGCCATCGGCAGGTCATGGACGCCTACCTCGCCGGCCTTCGGCGCCGCGCCGCGGCCGGGGGCGCCCTGGCGCACGTGGCCTCGGTGGCGAGCTTCTTCGTCAGCCGCGTCGACGTGGCGGTCGACGCGCTGCTCGACGAGCGGCTGGCGTCCGGTTGGCACCACTCGGCGGCGCTTCGGGCGCTGCGCGGCCGGGCGGCGATCGCCAACGCCACGCTCGCCTACGAGGCCTTCCAGCGCACCTTCGGCCACGAGGACTTCAAGGAGCTCGCCGCGCGCGGCGCGCGCCCGCAGCGCCCGCTGTGGGCGAGCACCTCGGTGAAGGACCCGCGCTATCCCGACGGCTACTACGTCGAGGCCCTGATCGGCGCCGACACCGTCGACACGATGCCGCCCGCCACGCTCGCGGCGTACCGCGAGCACGGCGACCCCCTGCCGCGCCTCGGCCGCGACGTCGACGGCGAACGCGCCGTGATCGACGGGCTGCAGACGGCTGGGATCGATCTCGACGCGGTGCTGGTGCGGCTCGAGGCCGCTGGGGTCGCGTCGTTCGCGGCTTCGTACGCGAGCTTGCTGGACGTGGTGGCCCAGCGCGCCGCCGGGGTGGCGGGCCGACCGTGACCGCGCCCGCGACCGGCGAGGTCTGGCTGCTGCGCCACGGCGAAACGCCCTGGTCGCTCGACGGCCGCCATACGGGTCGGACCGACGTGCGCCTGACCCCGCGCGGCGAACGGCAGGCGACGGCGCTCGGCCAGCGCATCGCGGGGCGCTCGTTCGCCGCGGTGTGGACGAGCCCGCTCGCGCGCGCCTTCGACACGTGCGCGATCGCGGGGTTCGGCGACGTGGCCGAGGTGCTCCCCGATCTGCAAGAGTGGGACTACGGTGACTACGAGGGTCGCACCACCGCCGACATCCGCCAGGAGCGGCCCGGCTGGTCGATCTGGGAGGACGGAGCACCGGGCGGCGAGCGGCCCGAGGACGTCGCCGGGCGCGCCGAGCGCGCCATCGCTCGGGTCGGCGCGGCCGGTGGCGACGTCGCCCTGTTCGCCCACGGCCACCTGTTGCGCGTTCTGGCGGCGCGCTGGCTCGGTTGGCCGGCGAGCGCCGGCGGTGCGCTGGCCCTCGACACCGCCTCGGTGTGCGTGCTGGCGGTCGACCGCGGCCGGCCCGTCGTCCGGCATTGGAACGAGGTGTGCCACCTGGACGGCGAGCGGTGAACTCGACCGCGCGCCCCACCGAGCGCACCGCCCGCTCGCCCCCCGGTCGCCTGGCCGTCGCCCGACGACCCGCGCCCCGACCCGCCGCTCGACCCCGCCGCGCCCGACCCCACTGAGCCCGATCGCGCCGCGCCCGACCCCAGGAGGTCCGTACCATGTCCGACACGAACGCCACCCCTCGTCGTCCGCGCACCAAGAAGACCGCCGCCAGCGCGCCGAGCGCTGACACGTCGGCCGAAGCCCCCGCCGGCGTGGCGCCGGGTGGCGACACGTCAGCCGAAGCGGGTTCGGAGGTGCCCCACGAGCACGTCGCCGAGCGCGCGTACCACAAGTTCCTCGCGCGCGGCCGAGAGCACGGACGCGACGCGGACGACTGGACCGAAGCCGAGCGCGAGCTGCGCAGCGAACGCTCCGCCAGCACCAAGCGGCGCTCGAAGACGCGGCGCTGAGGCCCGAGGTGGCGCCGAAGCGAGGGGCCGTGATCGAGCCGCTGCCCATCCGGCTGGGACGAGCGGCGTGCGGCGAGCTCGCGAGCGCCGAGCGCCTCGAGTGGCTCGTCACGAACGGCATCGGCGGCTACGCCGCGGGCACGGTGGCCGGCATCCGGACGCGTCGGTACCACGGACTGCTGGTCGCCGCCACGACCCCGCCGGCCGGACGCACCGTGCTGGCCACCGACCTGCACGAGTCGATCGCCGTCGACGGACGCGAGACCGCGATGCACGCCTCGCGCTGGTCGGGCGACGTG
>JARGGE010000230.1 GCA_029210865.1 Trueperaceae bacterium | reverse complement strand
CAGCATGATGCGGGCGTCGCCGGCGCCGAGCGCGCGGGCGGCGTCGACGTACTCGGTCTCGCGGGCGCTCATCACCGACGCGCGGGCGATGCGGGCGAAGGTCGGGACCGAGAAGAGGGCGACCGCGAAGACGACGTTCGCCAATCCGGGACCGAGGGCGGCCACGATCGCGATGGCCAGCAGGATGCCCGGGAAGGCGATCAGGACGTCGACGAGCATCATGATCGGCCGGTCGAGGCGGCGGTAGTAGCCCGCCAGCACGCCCAGGATCACGCCCAACAGCAACCCCAGTCCCACCGACGCGGCCCCGACCGCCACCGAGATGCGCGCGCCGAAGATCAGGCGGCTGAGCATGTCGCGTCCGTACTGGTCGGTGCCGAGCGGGAACCCCTCGGCGCCCACCGGGCGCAGCACCGCGCCGTAGTCCTGGAAGTACGGGTCCTTGGGCGCCAACCAGGGGGCCAGGAGCGCGACCCCGACGACGACGACGCTGAGCACTAGCCCGACCACGAAGTGCGGGCTGCGCAGCAGCTTGCGCACCACCTTGGGTACCCGGGCGCGGGGCGTGGCGGCGGGGGTCACTGGTACCTCAGCTTCGGGTCGAGGAAGGCGTACGACAGGTCGACGAGCAGGTTGACGAACACGAACGCCGACGCGATGAACACCACGCAGCCTTGCACCACCGCGTAATCGCGCGCGAGGATCGAGTCGACGGTCAGCCGGCCGATGCCGTTGATCGCGAACACCGTCTCGGTCACGACCGCGCCGCCGAGCAGGTAGCCGAAGTTGAGTCCCAGGATCGTCACCACCGGAACGAGCGTGTTGCGCAGCGCGTGTCGGTACACGACCGCGCGGTCGGCGAGGCCCTTGGCGCGTGCGGTGCGGACGTAGTCCTGCTGCAGCGCCTCGAGCATGCCGCTGCGCGTGAGCCGCGCGACCAGCGCCATGCCGGCGGTGCCGAGCGTCAAGGCCGGCAAGACCACCGCCTGCAGCCCCTCCCACGAGAAGAAGGGGCGGGCGAGGCCGGCCGCCGGGAACCAGCGCAGGTCGACCGAGAACCAGATGATGAGCATCAGCCCGAGCCAGAAGTTGGGGATCGAGACGCCCAGCAGCGAGACCGTCATGAGCGAGAGGTCGGTGAGCGAGTTCTGCTTGGTCGCGGCGATCACGCCCAGCACCACGCCGAACAGCGTCACCAGCATGCTGGCGGCGGCGAGGAAGAGCGTGTTGGGCAGGCGCACCGCGATCATCGAGCGCACCGACTCGCGGCGCTGGACCGATTCGCCCAGGTCGCCGCGCACCAGGCCGCCGAGGAAGGTCAGGTACTGCTCGGGGAGCGGCCGGTCGAGGTCGAGGCGCGCGCGGATGTTGGCGATCTCCTCGGCGGTAGCGGTCGGTCCGCCGATCAACACGGCGGGATCGCCCGGCGACAGGTGGAGGATCAGGAACGTCAGCAGCGTGACGCCCAGCAGGATCGGGACCGTCTCGAGCAGCCTACGGAGCGCGTACTGCGTCATGCGGGCGGTTCCCTTCGCGGGATCGGAGCGCGATAGCGGCGGGCAAGATAGGTCGGGTAGGGGGTGGGGGCCGGCGTGCGCCGGCCCCCGCTCGCGGGTTCGGCCAGTCGGGGGCCGGCGACCGCCGGCCCCCGCTCGCGGGTGCGGTCAGTCCGCCAAGGCGGCGTTGCCGATGAGCCAGTCGCCGTTCGGCAGCTGCTCGAGGCCGGTGAGCGCGTCGCGGTGCGCGACGAGCAGCACCTCGTGGTAGAGCGTCACCCACGCGACGTCGGCGAGCAGCGCGCGGTTGGCCTGGTCGAGCAGCGCGAGGCGCTCGGCCTGGTCGGTGGTGCCGCGGCTCGCCGCGATGATGGCGTCGATCTCGGGGTTGCTGTAGCCCGAGCGGTTCGACGCGCCGACGTTCGCCGTGTGCAGGTTGGGGTAGAGCAGCTCGCTGCCGTCGGCGGTCACGTTGCTCCAGCCGAGGAGGAAGAGGTCCTGCTCGCCGGCGCTCGTCGCCGCGAGGTAGGCGCCCCACTCGACCAGGTTGATCGAGACGTCGAAGCCCGCTTGGCTCAGCTGGCCCTGGATGATCTGGCCGACGCGCGGGTAGTTGCCGATCTGCGGCACCCAGAGGGTGATCGGGCGCGCGCCCTCGACCTGGCCCCACAGCTCGGCGGCGCGGGCGGGGTCGCTGCCGACGCACGCCTCTTCGACGCCGGCGACGTAGCCGAACACCTGCGGGCCGATGACGCTGCACGAGCCGACGGCGGTGGGCTGCAGCAGCGTGACGATGACCTCGGTGTTCACGGCGGCGGCGATGGCCTCGCGCGCCGTGCGGTCCTGCCACAGGGCCTCGGTGTGGTCGAAGCCGAGGTAGAAGACCGGCGTGCCGGGCTGGCTGATCGTGGTGACGCCGGGGAGGGTCTGGACGCGCGCGACGAGCTCGGGGGGCAGCGCGTCGAGCAGGTCGACCTCACCGCGTTCGAGCAGGGCCACCTGGGTGTTGACGTCGGGGATCACCACGATCTCGAAGACGTCGATCTCGGGAGCGCCGCCCCAGTAGTCCGGGTTGGTGACGAGGGTGATCCGGTCGCCCGACACCCAGCTCTCGAAGCGGAACGGGCCCGTGCCGACCGGGTTGCGCATCAGGTCGCCGTACTGCTCCACGGCGGTCGGGCTCTCGATCGCGGCGTTGATGTGGGCCAGGGCGGCGAGGAACGCGCCGTACGGCGCGCCCGTCGTCATCCGCAGGGTGAGGTCGTCGACGACCTCGATGGTCTGGACGGGCGCGAGCAGGCTGGCGCGCGGCGAGCCGGTGGCCGGGTCCTTGATGCGGTCGAAGGTGCGCTTGACCGCGGCGGCGTCGAACGGCGTGCCGTCGTGGAAGGTGATGCCGGGGCGGAGCCGGAAGATCCAGGTGTTGGCGTCCGGGGTCTCCCACGACTCGGCGAGCCAGGGCTCGAGCTCGAGCGTGGTCGGGTTGCGCCGGACCAGGTTCTCGTAGATGTGGCGGTTGGCCACCGACGACACCTGGTCGTTCGTCAGCACGGGGGAGAGGCCCACAGCGTCCGCTTGCGCGGCGTAGGTGAACGTCTCCTGCGCGGCGCCCCAGGCGAGGGCGGCGGTCAGGGCGAGGGCGAGCAGGGAACGGACGAGGCGGGTCATGCGGGTCCTCCTTGCGAGCGGGGTCGATCGGTAGGGGCGGGGTTCGGGGCGGCATCGGAGGGCGGGGCGCCCTCGAGGAGCAGGCTGGCTTCGACGGCGTCGAGGTGGGCGTGCATCGCGGCTGCCGCCGCGGCGTCGTCGCGGCCGCGGATGGCGTCGGCGATCGCGACGTGCTGCTGCAGGCCCAGGCGGGGTTGGTCGCCGGTGAGGTGCTTCGTGCGCAGCTCGTGAAGGAGCGAGCGGAGGGTGTCGGTGACGGCCAGGACGGTGGCGTTGCCGCCGATGGTGGCGATGAGCTGGTGGAACTCGAGGTCCTCGCTGCCCAGGCGTTCGCCGGCCTCGACCCGCCGTCGTTGGGCGTCGAGGGCGTGCTCGAGCTGGGTCGCGTGGGCTGAGGTGCAGCGCCGGGCCGCGAGCGCGGCCACCTGGGGCTCGAGGATCCGGCGGAACTCGACGAGGTCGCTCGCGGCGTGCGGGCGACCGCTGAGCAGGCCCAGGAAGGGCTGCGAGAGGGTGTTCGCGTCGGGCATGCGGACGACGCTGCCGTCGCCCTGGCGAACGTCGACGTACCCGAGCAGCTCGAGCTGGCGGATGGCGTCGCGCAGGCTCGCCCGCGAGACCTGGAAGGTCTGCGCCAGCTGGCGCTCCGGCGGCAGCCGGTCGCCCGGCACCAGGCGCCGCTCGCGGATCATCCGCAGCAGCTGCGCGACGACCTCGTCGGCCAGCTTGGTGCGTTTGACGGCGAGATCGGCGTCGAACATCGCGCCTCCTGGATGGCGGGTCGTCGGGCGGGCTGGCGGGTCGTCGGATGGTCAGACCAATATGCGTACAGTGAACTGTACGAAGTTGCGCGGCGTGCCGTCAACCGGGGGGTCGCGGGTCCTCCGGCGACGCGCCCTAGGCCGTCGCGACCCCGAACAGCGCCCCGATCCCCGCCGTGAGCGCCATGGCGAGCGCACCCCACAGCGTCACGCGCGCGGCGCCGCGCCCCATCGGCGCGCCGCCCGTTCGGGCCGACACGGCGCCCAACGCCGCCAGGAACACGAGCGAGCCCAACGCGACGCCCCAGGTGACCCATCCGCGCGGCAGGAGCAGGGCCAAGAGGAGGGGCAGCGCCGCGCCGACGGCGAACGTGCCGGCCGAGGCGAACGCCGCTTGGACGGGTCGCGCCGTGTGCACCGACGAGATGCCGAGCTCGTCGCGGGCGTGGGCGCCGAGCGCGTCGTGCGCGGTGAGGGCGCGGGCGACCTGGTCGGCGAGGTCCGGCTCGAGGCCGCGGTCGACGTAGATCCCCGCCAGCTCCGTGTGCTCGGCGTCGGGTTCCGAGGCGAGCTCGAGGCGCTCGCGCGCCAGGTCGGCGCGCTCGGTGTCGGCCTGGCTGCTGACCGACACGTACTCGCCCGCCGCCATCGACATGGCGCCGGCCACGAGGCCCGCGACGCCCGCGACGAGGATGCCCGTCTGCGACGTGCCCGCCGCGGCGACGCCCAGCACCAGGCTGGCCGTGGAGACGATGCCGTCGTTCGCGCCCAGGACGGCCGCGCGCAGCCAGCCGACCCGCGACATGTAGTGCTGCTCGGCCTTGCGCATGCGTGGGCCTCCTTCGTGCGTCGTGGCCATCCTACGGCCCGGCCGCTGCGGGCCGCCCGGACCGCCCTCACCTCGCCAGCCACGCCCCGAACGCCGCCAATACGACCCCCACCGCCAGCGTGGCGACCGCTTCGAGCAGGCTGCCCGCTCGCGCCCCGCTGCGCCAGCGCCCGTGCAGCTCCGCCATCCACGTCGAGAAGGTGGTGAAGGCGCCCAGGAAGCCGACGGCGGCGATGGTCGCGAGCTCGCTGCCCGCGCCGCCGCCCGCGACGACGCCGGTGAGGAAGGCGCC
>JARGGE010000022.1 GCA_029210865.1 Trueperaceae bacterium | reverse complement strand
TGACGTCCTCGCCAAGCTGGCGGCGCTGAAGGCGCTCGGCGTCACCGTCTCGATCGACGACTTCGGCACGGAGCACTCCTCCTTGAGCCGCTTGGCGCAGCTATCGATCGACCGCGTCAAGCTGGCCATGCAGTTCATCCAGGGGATCGACGGGGGCGGCCGGGAGGAAGCGGTCGCCAACGTGATCATCGACCTGGCCCGGACCCTGGGCATGAAGGTGATCGCGGAGGGCGTGGAAACCGACGCGCAGCTCGCGTTCCTGCGTAGCAGGGAGTGCGACGAGGCGCAGGGGTTCCACTTCTCCCGGCCGATGCCAGTGGATCAGCTCGAGGCGTATCTGGACGAGCGCACCCCGCGCGCCACCGCGCTCGGTGGTGCGGATGGCGGATGCCGCTCACCCCGGCCCGGCGTCGCCCCCGCCATGACGTGAGAGCCTTGAGCGGCGCACGCCGTCGCGCGCCCGGGCGTCTGCGGCCTCCTCCGGCGCCCTGGACTCGCTGTTCGAGCAGATCGACGCCAGTCGCGCGCCGCCGGCACCGGTAGCGGTACGACCGCGATAGGGTCCCGAACGCCCGGCAGGCGCGCTCGACGCCGAGGGCGTCGGCGAAGTCGGCAAGGTAGCCATCCAAGGCCGTCGTCAGTTGGTGTCGTCGCTCTTGCGGGACAGCGCCTGCAAGAGCGCGAAGGCGTTTCCCTGCGCCTCCGCCAGCGCCTCCGCCGTCCGCAAGCGACCCTCCAACGCCTCGTTCCGGCGCCTGAGCTCGCGAACTTCCTTCGCCAACTCGTCGACCTTCGGGCCGCGCTTGGCGTCACTCAAGCCGGCGCGGATGGCCGCGTCGCGACGCTGCCGCCAACGGCTCACCGTCGACCCGTAGAGGCCATCGCGACGCAGGATCTGGCCACGCTCGCCCGGCGCCAGAGCGTCATCGAGCTCGGCAAGAAGCCGCTGCTCGTACTCCGCACCAAAGGTTCGACCCATACGAACCTCACCATGCCCGGCGCGGGCGATCCCGTCAACAACGTCACCCATCACACGACATCCGATCTGCCCTCAAACCGACCCTCGGGAACGAACCCGGCAAACACCGCACTGGCACGGAGGCCACTTGCGGATGCCGTAACCGCTCACCCACCAAGTCGCTGGCCAACTCGCGGTAGCTCTCACCCGTGTCGCGGTAAAGCCGGACCATCTCACGACGGAACTCGTCGCTGTACGTCGTTGCCATGTGACTGCGCTCGTTCGGGCGCCAAACCCATCGAGCGATCTCCACCTGGAAGGGTGATGACCCCGGTGGGTCTCGCTGGCGGGGCGGGTGGCATGGCCACCGACGCACGTTCTCTCTCGGCTCGTTCGCGCGTTGCCAGGAGGATCCTCGCGCGAAGGTCCCTGCTCAGGCACGCTGTCGAGCACCACCTCGCGGTCGGTCGATCGCGCGGGTCTTCGCTCGTTGGTACGTCGTGCGCCCCGGCCATGGACGGCCGGGGCGCACGCGGGTTCGTGGGATGCGAGCGGCGCGGTGTGCGCCGCGTGTGTGGTCGTTAGTTGAGCGCTTGGTTGACGGCTTTGAGGGTATTGAGGCGGCCGCTGCCGAGCAGTCCGGCCCAGCTCGGGTTGAGGTGGTCGATGCCGTCGCTTTCGGCGACCACGGTGGGCGAGGCGTCGGCGAGGAAGCCGCCGTCGCCCAGGATGAGGGCGACGGTGCCCGTGACCCACGGGGTGGCGAACGACGTTCCGATGGCGTAGGCCAGGGCGTCGCCGGGGTAGAGGGTGCTGATGCCTTCGCCCGGGGCGAGGGTCTCGAGGAGGCCGTAGGTCGAGAACCAGGACTTCACGTCGGCGGCGTCGACGGAGCCGACGCTGATGGCGTGCGGGTAATCGGGGCCGGCGGCGGTGGCGGCTGGGTACCAGACGTTCTTGTCGCCGGTGTTGCCGCTGGCCATGACGACCGCGATGCCGAGCTCGCCGGCGTAGGCGACCATCTGGTCGATGGCAGCGACGGGCTCGAAGGTGCCGAGGGAGAGGTTGATGACGTCGGCGCCGCGCTCGATCGCGTGGTCGATGGCTTTGGCGACGTCGGTGGCGCTGCCGTGGCCCCAGGAGTTCAGGACGCGGATGGGGAGGAGGGTGGCGTTGGGGGCGGCCTGCAGGGCGACGCCGGCGACGCCGGTGCCGTGCCCGAAGAAGGGGCCGTCACCCGTCTTGACGGTGCTCCATTGTTTGCAGTTCGGTCCGGCGCGCCAGATGCACGCCTCTTCGTACCCTTCGTGGGGGTAGGCGTCGCCGCCGACGAGATCGAGCCAGTCACCGCTGGGCGCGAGGCGCTCGGTGAACGCAACGTGGTCGAGGTCGAGGCCGGTGTCGATGATGGCGATGGTGACGCCCTGGCCGAGGTTGGTGGTGGCGTCTTGGGCCTGGCCGAGCTGCATCTGCTGCCAGTAGTCTTCGTTGCCGGGGAAGGGGTTGTTGACGCCGCCGGCCCAGGCGTTGACGCCGCCGGCCCAGGCGTTGACGCCGCCGGCCCAGGCGCTGACGCTGCCGGCCCAGGCGCTGACGCTCAGGGCAACTGCGTCGTCGAACTGTGGGACGGAGAAGGCGTCTTCGTTGCGTACCGCGTTGGCGGGCATCGGGAGGTTGGTACGGGTGCCGGGGCGGTCGGTCGGTCGGTCGAGGGTGTCGATGGCCTCGTCGGGCGCGGGCAGGCCGAGGATCGCGAAGCCGGCTTCGGGCCGCCAGACGACGACCTCGCCGCCGTACGCGGCCGCGATGGCTGCGGGGGTGTCGGTGTCGGTGACGTCGACGGTGGCGATGTAGGCGTGTTCGGTGCTGGAGGCGACGGGTTCGGTCGAGCGCTCGCTGCTGGGCGGCTGTGCTTCGAGGGTGCCGCAGGCTGCCAGGAGCAGCACGAGGATCCCGGCCCAGAGCCAGCCGGAGGTGGCGCGGGGGAGGGTGAGAATGTGGAGGTTGCGCATCGCGGCTCCCTAACGGTTGAAGCGGAACGGGTCGACGGCCATCTGCTCGCCGCCGACCGTGACGATGACGTAGCTGTAGGTGACGGATCGGCCGGTGTTCTCCTCGACGCGTCGGTGCACCTGGGGCATCACCTCGTAGGTGATGGCCTCGACGGTCTTGACGGGGAGGACGGCTTTCGCGGGGCCCTGGTCGCCGGCGCCGACGTAGCGGTCGGCGTCTGGGTCGTGCGTGGCGGCGAAGGCGGTGCCGATCGCCAGGATCGCGACGAGGGCGATGAGGTGGAGAGTTCGTAGCTGCTTCACGGTTTCCTTTCGTTCTTCGTCGAGTACGTCGGTCGCACTACTGGCTCGCCGCAGTCGAAGTGCCCGGGTGTGAGGCTGCGGGTCGTCGCCCCGTATCTCTCGTGTCGCTCCTCCTTTCGGTCGTCGCCTGTGTCTTGTGGGTCCCGAGCGCAGTCGTGGGGTACGACCAGGTTGGCCGATGGCGGCTCTCGGTTCTCTGACGCGGGCGTGATGGGGTTCTTACGTGTGCCGTGCAGGTATCGGCGCCGCGCCGCGGCGCCGCTGTTGCCGCGGCCCACGCGCGTTCTCGCCCGCGCGTGGTCGCGGGCGCGCACGGACCGCGCACGGCGTCGATTGGCGAGGTCGGCTAGAGCGCCAGGTTCGGGAGGGCCCGCTCGAAGGCCTCGACGGCCTCGGCGGGGAAGCTGTGCCCACTCAGGCGGCGCAGTTCCGCCAGGGCCGTCTCCTTGGGCAGTGCCTTGCGGTAGGGCCGGTCGGAGGTCATCGCGTCGAACGTGTCGGCGACGGCCACGATGTGCGACTCGAGCATGATCTCGTCGCCGGCGAGGCCGAGCGGATATCCGCTGCCGTCCAGGCGCTCATGGTGCTGCGCGATGATCGGTCCGGCTTCGGCCATGAAGGTGTCCGCGAGCATGTTGGCGCCGTACGTCGGGTGCTGGCGAATGATCTCGCGCTCCGCGTCGTTCAGGGGGTTGGGGCTCGTCAGGATCTCGCGCGGCACCTTGACCTTGCCGACGTCGTGGAGGTACGCGGCGTAGTCGAGGATGTGAAGACGGTGTTTGGGCAGGCCGAGCGCCTCGCCGATCGCGTACGCGATCGTCTGCATGCGGCCGCAGTGTTCGGCCGTGTAGCCGTCGACGAACTCCACGCCGACGGCGAGTTTGCGCAGCTGGTCGAGCTCTAGGCTCATGTGGTGGAAGGACGGCTCGGGCGAGGTGTAGAGGAAGCGGACGTGGCTAGCGGCCTTCAGCATGACGGGCTGGTCGAGATCCTCGATGATGAGGTGGTCGCCGACCCGAAGCTCGAAGCGCTCGTCCGGGAGTTCGCACACGAGCCGACCCTCCAGGATGTAGTACATCTCCGGCGAGGCGTCCCGCCTGGGTTCGGGGGGCACGAGGGTCATGCGTCCGCCCTCGTCGAGCATCCCCTCGCTCACCTCGAGGTTGGGGCGGGTCGCGAGGAGCGCGATCGACCCCACCTGGGTCGTGACGGTCTCCAACGGTTGCCCACGCTTGCGCAGCGTGAGGCCAGCCGGTAGCGCCGGCATCGCGACCGGTGCCGGCGCGCTCCCGCCGACGTGCGCCGTGCGCGTATCGGGGATCTTCTCGGGTTCGGTGCCGGTGAGGTCGCCGAGATCCGCGAGCCCTGCGTCGTCGAACACGCGGTTCTTGCCGGCGGCTTTGGCCTCGTACAGGAGTTCGTCGGCGATGGAGATGAGGCGCTCGTGATGCTCGACGGTCGGATTGGACGCGACACCGAAGCTCAGCGTGACGGCGAGGCCGGGGGCGATCGACGCCCATTCGAAGCCCTCCACCGCCAGGCGCATGCGCTCACAGATGCCCCGGGCCGTAGCCGCCGGCGCATCCGGGAACATCACGATGAACTCCTCCCCGCCGTAGCGAGCGACGAGGTCCTGTTTGCGGATGCTGGACTTCATCAGGCGGCCGACGACCTTCAGGACGCGGTCGCCGACCGCATGGCCGTACGTGTCGTTGACGCCCTTGAAGTTATCGATGTCGCATAGCGCCACGTTGAATGGCAGCCGCTGGCGCCGGTAGTGGGGGAAGGCCTCGCCGATCTCGCGGTCGAAGTGCCGCCGGTTGCTGAGCCCCGTCAGCGCGTCCTCGCGCGCTTGCCGCTCGACTTTCCGCAGCAGCCGGCTCTTCTGTGCGTCGGCTTCGCGCAGCGAGCGCGCCAGCACTTCGAGTTCATGGTTGGCGTGCGCCAGCTCGACGTTCTTGAGCCGGTAGATCTCGCCCTCCTTGTGCGCCTGCTCGACCTCGAAACCGACGCGCAGCGCCCGGAGCTTGATGTCGGAGTCCTCGTTGAAGAGCTTGTCCTTGACGCGGTTGTAGGTCTTGAAGTGGCGGAGCGCCGTCTTCAGGTCGCCGCGTTCCTCGGCGATCTCGGAGAGTTGCAGGTGGGCACGGTACACCTCGGTGCGGGCGCCGATCTCGGCGGCGTGGGCCAGCCCGCTCGTGAGCGCCGCGGTGGCGGCGTCGTCATCGCCGAGCTGGCGGTGGCCCTGGGCGATGTCGAGCAGCGTGGCCGCCTGGCCCTTGCGGTCGTCCGACTGGACCTTGATCCCCAGGCTCGTCTGCAGCATCTCGAGCGCCGTGGCGGGATCGGCACGATCCAGCTGGACCGCCGCCGTAGAGTCGAGGGCGTACGCCACGCCGAGCGAGTGATCGATGCTGCTGAGCAACTGCCGGGCCCGATCGAGCACCTCGAGCGCCTCGTCGTGGCGCCCAAGCTTCTGGTAGCAGCGGCCGACGTTGACCAGAGTGATCCCGTACGTGTGCGGGTCACGGCCTTCCTCACGCTTCGCGAGGCTCTCCTCGAGGTGCGAGAGAGCCTCGTCATAACGGCCGAGCTCGTAGGCCACGGAGCCGAGGTTCGTCAGCGTGCGCACCTCGCCGCTGGCGTAACCGATCTCCCTCGCGAGGCGCAGCGAGCGCATGTGGTACTCCAGCGCGGCCGCGTGGTCGTCGAGGTTGACGTAGACGATGCCGACGTTGTTCAGGGCGTCGGCCTCGCCGATGCGGTCGCCGGTCTCTTCGCAGATCTGCAACAGGTCGAGGAAGGTCTCGAGGGCGTCCATGAAGCGGCTAGAGTCGCCGTAGCCGATCCCCAGGGTGTTCAGCGCGCGCGCCAGGCCGAGGGTGTTGCCGGCATCGCGGAACATCCGAACGCCCGCTTGCGCGTCCTCGATGGCGGCGGACCCTTGCGAGCGCCGCACGGCCGCGTATGCCCGTGCCACGAGGGCGAAGGCCTCGGCCTCGACGTCACGGAGCGAGCGGGCCAACGTGAGGGCCTCCTCGGCGAGATCGTGCGCAGCCGAGGCATCGACGTTGCGCATCGCCCACGCGAGCCGATGCAGCGCGCGGGCGCGAGCCCGGCTCCGTTCAGCCCCGCGCCGCTTGAGTTCGCGGCGCAGGTCGTCGACCGTGGCTTGCTCCTCAGTCCTGATGATCATGCACGACATCCTAACGAGCATGCTGCGGTGTCGCCACCAACGAAACTCTTACGCTGCAGCCGCGCGCGGCCGATCGGTGACCGCCCGATGCGCGCACGCCCGCCACCGGCTTGCCGCGCTCTGCCGCATCGACGACACGACCATGGCCCATGCCCGTGCGCGGCTGGATCGACGTGGAGGCCCCGCCGTTCGAGACGCTCCTGCTCCTGGGAGACCCTCACCTGCTCTGGCTCACGCGCGACGGGCCCGGCGACGAGTTGGGCATCACGTTGCGCGCGCACCCCAGCGTGCGCGACCACCTGCACGAGCGCCTGCGGGGAGCGGGCGGCTGGCGCCGAGGTGCTGATCGAGGGGGCGCCGGAGGTCGACGCCGCGACGGCGTTCGCCGTCGAGCCGATCGCCCACGTGCGGCGCTACCTGAAGGCGAAGTTCGCTCCGAAGGCTCGTGCGGTGAGGGTCGGGGTCTCGCGGGTCCCTGGATCGAGAGAGATTCGATGAGACCTTCGAGGGTGCAAGGCGAAGGGATGGCGCTCGCCACGGCCCACCGTGGGTGCCTGGGCGTGTCTGATGCACTGCATCGCCGCTCATGCCGTGCACCGCCGTGCGCGAACGCCCCGTCTGAGAGGCCAAGCGGCACGCGTTCGTCGGCGACGCTCCGCTGCCGCGGGTGGCCGCGTTCGCGGTCGTCGACCTGTCGGCGCACGCGCTCGGCGTCGTGGTCCTGGCCGCCAGCGCAGCGAAGCAGTTGGCGGACGGCCGAGCGCTGCTCGCCCAGGACATCGCCGAGCTTCGCCGACGACCACGGGGCGTTGACGCAATCCGGTGAGAAGAAACGGCCGACGCTGGCGCCGAGAAAGTGGAACGAGACGTTGATGAGGATGAGGGCGAACAGGAAGTTGGGGATCGCCAAGCCGATGAAGCCGAACACGGTGGCGACGTAGTCGCCGATCGAGTACTGGTGCACGGCGGAGTAGGCCCCGAGGGGGATGGCGACGATCCAGACGAGCATCAAGCTCGAGAAGGAGAGCACGAAGGTGAGCCCGAGGCGGGGCCGGATCAGCTGGTTGACCGGTAGGTCCCACTTGAAGGAGAGGCCGAAGTCGCCGCGCAGCACGATGCCCGAGATCCAGTCCCCGTACTGCGTGATCCTCGGGCGGTCGAGCTTGTCGAACGCCCGGATGCGGTTCACGTCCTCGGGCGTGACGGTCGGACCGCTCTGGTGCGGGGCAAGGACGTAGGTGTCGGCGTCATCGCCGGGGGGAGCGTGATGACCGCGAACGCCACGATCGACACGGCGATCAGCGTCGGGATCATGTAGCGCACGCGTCGGAGCAGGTAGCTGAGCATGGAGTAGGCGCCCTCGGGGTGGGTCGGATCCGATGCGGGGGACCCCACGCCCGGGAGCGCACCCGGGCGTGGGGTCGAGCGGTCGCGCGACCTGCCGGCGTCGCCGAGCGGCGTCGCTCAGCGCGCGGAAGGGGCGAAGTAGAACGAGTCGGAGTTCAACGGACCGGGGCCCGGGTAGAGCCAGCCGCCGATCACGGGGTTGGGCACGTTCCGGAGGGCGCCGTTCACGACGCGGTAGTCGCCTTCGGGCATGGCGAGGCCGATGACCCAGAGGCCGTCCGCCGTCGCGGCGGCAGAAGTGGTCCTGTCCGTCCATGGTGCGCAGGGCGCGGACCTCTTCGTCGGACGTCAGGCTCCACGTGCGCTCGTCGATGTAGCGGAGCTGGTTGCCCGCGGCATCGACCTTGAAGAAGTACGGGTTGCGGACGAAGGTGAAGCGCTCCTGGCTGACGAACGGCGCGGTCGGGATCCAGGGGATCATGAGCGGGCGCTCGGGGTTGTTGGACTCGGCCGCCTGACCGTACCGCCCGATGTTCGCCGCGAGCGACTCGTCGTAGTCCGTGTAGCCGTCGCGCTCCGCGATGGTCTCCCTCGTGAGGTGCGGCGGTGCGGACGAGCGGTCGTCGGGTGGAGGCGGACCGGTGGCCGGTGCGCCTCTTCAGGACCGTAGACGCCCTTCGTCACGATGGCGCCATCGGAGCGTCGGTCGCAGGTCAGCACCACCCGACGCCTCGCCCGGCCCGCCTTGACGCGTGTCGGCGTTCGCCCTAGCATGACCGCACGCCTCCGCGTATCCGTGGATACACGCGATCGGTCGCCTGCGCGCGCCGCCGCGCGACGCCCTCGACCACCCGACTCGACCGCACCGCCGGGAGCCCCGTGATCCGAGCCACCAACCTCTACGAGAAGGCGTACGAGCAGCTGAAGCGCGAGATCTACGAGGGGCGCTTCCCGCTCGAGGCGCCCGTGCTCGAGACCGAGCTGGCCGCGCGGCTGGGCGTCAGCCGGACGCCGGTCCGCGAGGCGCTGCGCATGCTCGCCAGCGAGGGGCTCGTGGTGCCCCGGGCCGGGGGCGGCCATACCGCGGTGCGCGTGGGCGAGCGCGACCTGCGCGACGCCGTGGCCGCGCGCCTGGGCGTGGAGGTGCTCGCCGTGCAGCTGGCGGCCGAGCGGGCCACCGAGGCGCAGCTCGACGAGATCGACGCGATCAACCGGCGGGCGCGCGCGTCGCTCGAGGCCGGGCTGTTGGGCGGGACGATGGTGGCCAACGAGGCCTTCCACCACGCGATCGCCGCCGCGACCGGCAGCCGTCTGGTCGAGTTCCTGCTGGCGCGGATCTACGAGTTCATCCTGGTGAGCCGGGTGCTCGAGGGCGTGAAGGAGCAGCGCCGCGCCGCGAGCGAGATGGCGCGCTTCGTCGGCGAGCACGAGGGCATCGCCGCCGCCCTGCGTGCCCGCGACGCTCCGCTCGCGGCGGCGCGCATGGAGGCGCACCTCGCGACGCTCGGCGACTGGTACCAGAGCTCGCTCGCGCTGGTGCCGTCCGAGCCGGCGACCGGCACCGTCGCCCCGCGGACCGAGCCCGACCACGAGCCGCCCGCCGCCGCCCGCGGGCCCGCGGCCGCCCTCGCCCCCGCCCGCACGCCCGCCGCCGCACCCGCTCCCCGAGACCAGGAGGCCCCGTGACCCCCACCGCCCCCGAGCCCCCCAAGCGGCACCTGACCGTCGCGTTGGTGCAGACCGACCCCGGTCCCGACAAGGTCGCCAACGTCGAGCGGGCCTTGGCGTACGTCGCCGAGGCCGCCGAACGCGGCGCCGACCTGGTCGCGCTGCCCGAGACCTTCCATTGCCGCGGGCCCAACGACGTCAAGCGCGCGAGCGCGGAACCGATCCCGGGACCGCTCTCCGAGGCGCTCGCCGCGGCCGCGAAGGCCCACGGCGTCTTCCTGCTCGGCGGCTCCTTCAACGAGCTGCACGACGAGCCCGACGACGACCGCACCTACAACACCAGCCTGCTCTTCGGCCTCGACGGCGCCTTACTCGCCCGCTACCGCAAGATCCACCTGTTCGACGCGGTGGTCGCCGGCAAGCTCTCGGCGCGCGAGTCGAGCCGCAACCGCCCCGGCGGCGAGGTCGTGGTCGCCGACACCGCCTTCGGGCGCGTCGGCCTGACGATCTGCTACGACGTCCGCTTCCCCGAGCTCTACCGCGCGCTCGCGATCGCCGGCGCGCGCATCGTCTTCGTGCCGTCGAACTTCACCGAGCGCACCGGCCGCGACCACTGGGAGGTGCTGCTGCGCGCCCGCGCCATCGAGAACGGCGTCTTCGTCGTCGCGCCCGCCACGATCGGCGATGGCGGCGGCGAGGGGGGCTTCGTCGCGTACGGCCGCTCGCTCGTCATCGACCCGTGGGGTACGGTGCTCGCCTGCGCCCCCGACGGCGAAGGCATCACCCTCGCCACCCTCGACCTCGATCGGGTCGACGCCGTGCGCGCGTCGCTCCCGACCCTGCACCACCTCCGTCCCGCCGCGTACGCCAACCTCGTTCCGCAAGGAGGCCCTTCATGACGTCCCGGTTCCGTCGTCGTCTCGTCCCCGCCCTCGCCGCGCTCGCCCTGCTCACGGGCGTCGCGGTCGCGCAGGACACCGTCCGCATCGCGCAGTCGCTGGCGCAGAACATCCTCAGCCCGGCCGAGGCCACCGGCTTGCCCGACGCTGCCGTCATCCGCACCATGTTCGAAGGGCTCGTCGGCTTCACCGACGGCGTGCTCGTCCCCGAGCTCGCCACCGAGTGGACCGCCAACGACGAGGCCACCGCGTTCACCTTCTCGCTGCGCGAGGGCGTCACCTTCCACGACGGCACGGCCTTCGATGCCCAGGCCGTGAAGGACTACTACGACTGGGTGATGGACCCCGACGGCCGCGGCGCCCGCGGCCGCAGCCTGCTCAGCGCCATGGAGCGCGTCGAGGTGCTCGCGCCCGACCAGGTGCGCATCCACCTGTCGCAGCCCAACGGGGCCTTCATCTTCTTGCTCGCGACCAGCAACGCGCGCATCGTCAGCCCCACGGCCATCGCCACGTACGGCGACGAGCTGAGCAAGCACCCCGTGGGCACCGGTCCCTTCCGCTTCGTCTCGTGGGACGAGGGCCAGCAGATCGTCGTCGAGCGCAACCCGGACTACTGGGGCGAGCTCGCGCAGGTCGAGCGCATCGAGTTCGTCGTGGTCAACAACTCGGCCACGCGCGTCGCCATGTTGCAGAGCGGCGAGGTGCACTTCATCGAGAGCCTGCCGCCGCAGCTGGTGCCCGCGATCGCGGCGGACCCGAACCTCGAGGTCCTCTCGACGCCGGCCGGCTTCCTGCGCATCCTGCAGCTCAACACCACCAAGGCCCCCTTCGACGACGTGCGCGTCCGCCGGGCGCTCAACCACGCCGTCGACAAGCAGCAGCTCGTGAACGTCGTGTTCGGCGGCAACGCCACCGTCATGACCGCCCCGATCCCCGAGACGGCCTTCGGCTACGCCCAGCAGCCGGCCTACGCGTACGACCCCGAGCGGGCGCGGGCGCTGCTCGCCGAGGCGGGTTACGCCGACGGCTTCGACATGACGGTCCTCACCTTCACCGGCGACGAGTACCGCACCGCCGGTCAGGTGCTGCAGCAGATGTTCGCCGAGGTGGGCGTCCGCATGACGCTCGATGCGCAGGAGCGCGGCTCGCTGGTCGAGCAGATCTTCAAGCCGATCGACGAGAACCCCACGGAAGCGGCGCTCGTGGGCGCCAGCGCCTCCACCGGCGACGCCGACCTGGCCCTGACGGTCTCGTTCACGCGCGCCTCGTTCCCGCCCGCCTCGAACAACTGGAGCTTCTACAGCGACGACCGCGTGGAGGAGCTCGTCCTCGCCGGCCGCCGGACGGGCGATCCGGCCGAGCGTCAGGCCGCCTACGCCGAGGCGCAGGCGATCATCTGGCAGGACGCCCCGTGGGTGTTCCTGTACGCCCCGAACACGATCGCGGGTCGGTCGCTCGAGATCACGGGCGTCGAGAACGCGCCCGACAACACGATCGACGCGCGCCGGGCGGCCTTCCGCTAAGGCCGCCGGGCTCGTCGCCGGGCGCCTCGTGGAACGAGGCGCCCGGCGACCGGCCGCTCCGCGCTCCGCCAGCGCGCGGCGCACCGACCCGCCGCCGCCTCGCTCCCGGAGCCTCCGTCCCCCCATGACCACGTACGTCCTCAAGCGCCTGGTGCAGGCCATCCCGACCTTGCTCGGGGTGGTCGTCCTCGTCTTCTTCTTCGTCCGTGCGCTGCCCGGCGACCCGGCGCGGCTGTACGTCGGCACCGACGCCGACCTGGCGACGGTGGAGGCTGCGCGCGAGCAGTTCGGCCTCGACCGGTCGCTGCCCGAGCAGTTCGTGTTCTACGCCCGCGGGTTGGCGCAGGGGAACCTGGGCCAGTCGTTCCGCGCGCGGCGGCCCGCCGCCGAGGTCATCGCCCGGCACTTCCGCGCGACGCTCGTCTTGGCGAGCATCGCCATCTCGGCGGCGACGGTCCTGGGGGTGCTGCTGGGCGTGGCGGCGGCCTTGCGGCGCGGCAGCCTGGTCGACCTCGCCATCACCTCGACGTCGATCCTGGGCATCAGCACGCCGTCCTTCTTCCTCGGGATCCTGTTCATCTATCTGTTCGCCGTGGAGCTGCGCTGGCTGCCGGTCGCGGGGAGCGTCTCGCCCCGCGGCCTGGTGATGCCGGCGGCGACCCTCGCCGCCGCCGGCCTCGGCACCATCGCGCGCTTCGCCCGTTCGAGCCTGCTCGAGACGTTCGGCAACGACTACATCCGCACGGCCCACGCCAAGGGGCTGGCGCCCCGGCGGGTGATCGGCAAGCACGCCATCCGCAACGCGCTCATCCCGGTGCTCACGATCATCGGCCTGCAGTTCGGCTTCCTGCTCTCGGGCACCGTCATCGTCGAGACCGTCTTCAACTTCCACGGCCTCGGCTGGCTGCTCATCCAGTCGATCGAGGCGCGCGACTACCCCGTCATCCAGGGGCTGCTGCTGGTGTTCTCGGTCCAGTTCGTGCTCATCAACCTGATCGTCGACGTGCTCTACGCGTTCATCGACCCGAGGATCAGCTATGCCTGACGCGCCCGCCGCCACTCCCGATGCCGGGACGGTCGGGCGCCCGCGCACCGGCCGCCGCAAGGGGGCGCTGGCGCGCCTGCTTCGCCACCGGTCCGGCTCGGTCGGCCTGGTCCTCACCACCTTCTTCGTGTTCCTCGCGGTGGCCGGACCCTGGATCGCCCCCTACGACCCGGCCAAGCCCGACTACACGCTGCTGACCGCCGGCAGCCAACCCGGGCACTGGCTCGGCACCGACGCCTTCGGCCGCGACACGCTCAGCCGGGTGCTCGCCGGCGCGCGCTACTCGATCACCATCGGACTGTCGGCGACGCTCCTGGGCGCGCTCGTGGGCGGCGCCTTGGGCCTGTGGGCCGGCTTCGCCGGCGGCTGGATCGACAGCGTGTCGATGCGCGTGGTGGACGTGATGCTCGCGTTCCCTGGCATCCTGCTCGCCATCGGCCTGGTGACGCTCACCGGGCCGGGGGTGGGGCCGGTGGTGCTGGCCTCGGCGGTGTTCGGCATCCCCGTGTTCGCGCGGCTGACGCGCGGCTCGACGCTGGCCGTCAAGGAGCGCGCCTTCGTCGAGGCCGCCGGCGCGCTCGGGGCGCGCGGTGGGCGCATCATGCTCCGCCACCTGCTGCCCTCGGTGATCGCCCCGGTGATCGTCTTCGCCACGCTGCGCAGCGGCTCGACGCTGCTGGTGGCCTCGGGGCTCTCGTTCCTGGGGCTGGGCGTGCAGCCGCCGGCGCCCGAGTGGGGCGGGATGCTCAGCGACGCCCAGCTCTACCTGACGGTGCAGCCCTTGATGGCCTTCGCGCCCGGCATCGCGATCACGCTGGCGGTGCTCGGCTTCAACCTGCTCGGCGACGGCCTGCGCGACGTGCTCGACCCGACCGTGCGGACCTGACGAAGGCCCCGGCGCGGCCGTGCGGGCCCGCGCCGGGACGTCATCGGTCGGGCGCGCGGCGGCTCAGCCAGGCCGCAGCGCCCGCACCGCCGCGGCGCTCCGCCGGATGGTCGCGATCGGGTCGGCGGGGGCGTCGTGCTCCACCAGCGCCCAGGCGACCCCGTGCGCTGCAGCCGCCGCCAGCACCCCGGCGAGGTCCAGGATGCCGTCGCCGACGTCGACCCACGGCGGCGTCTGTGCGAGGTCGACGTCCTTGAGGTGCAGGCGGGCGACCCGGGGTCCCCAGGCGTCCAGCCAGCGCACGGGGTCCTCGCCGACGGCCAGGAGCCAACCGGCATCGAGCTCGACGGCCAGGCGCCCGGGGTCGGCGGCGCCCAGCAGCGCGCTGAGGCCGTCGCGGTCGCCATGCCGCACCAGCTCGAAGTCGTGGTGGTGGTACGCGAGCCGCAGGCCCGCGTCGGTCACGCGGGCGCCCAGCGCGTCGAGCTCGGCGCCGAGCGCCGTCCAACCCGCGAGGTCCGCCGGCCGGTCCTCGGGGGCCAGCCAGGGCACCACCAGGAGGGGCGTGCCGAGCGCGACGTGGGCGGCGATCGCGGCGTCCGGGTCGGCGCGCAGCTCGCTCAGCGGCACGTGGGCGGAGGCGATGGCCAGCCCGGCGTCGGCCAGGGCCGCGCGCAGGACGTCGGGCGCCACGCCTTGCGTGCCCACCGTCTCGACGCCCTCGTAGCCCGCCGCGGCCACCGCATGCAGCAGCTCCGGCAGCGGCAGCGGCGCGTTGCGGACGGTGTAGAGCTGGAGGCCGAGGCGGGGCCCGGTCATGCGGCCACCTCCTGCG
Source organism: Trueperaceae bacterium (assembly GCA_029210865.1). Lineage (GTDB taxonomy): Bacteria > Deinococcota > Deinococci > Deinococcales > Trueperaceae > JAABTL01. Next base: position 596 of record JARGGE010000022.1, on the reverse strand, counting down.
TCCAGCCGAGGGCCTCGAGGTCGCCCGCGTCCAGGGGCGCGGGTCGCGGCGGCCGGCTGGTCACCTCGATGCGGTGGCCGGAGCGCAGGGCCGTGAGCGCGCCCTCGAGCACGTCCAGGACGTGCGCGGCGAGCTCGCCCGAGGCGCGCGCCGGCCACCCCGCGGCGGCCGCCCGCGCCAGGTCGAGCGCCCCGATGCCGCGCGCGTTGCCGGCGAAGCCCGGCACCGTCGCGACCTCGCGCCACGACGTCTCGCCCTCGCCCCGCCGCCGCACCGGGCCCGCGAAGGTGTTGGGGTCGGCCAGCGCCAGCGTGCCCTGCTCGCCGAAGACCTCGAAGCGGGGCAGGTCGGACGCCGCGACGTCGAAGGTCGTCAGGAGCGTCGCCTGGACGCTCGAGGCGAAGCGCAGCAGCACCGTCACGTGCGTCTCGACGTCCACGGGCACCGTCTGGCCTGCCCGCGGACCGGAGCCGATCGTGCGCTCGGGGCGGGTCCGGGCGCCGTCCGCGACGACGCTCGCCACCGGACCGAACAGCGACACCATCGCGGTCACGTAGTAGGGGCCCATGTCGAGCAGTGGCCCCGCGCCCGGCTGG
>JARGGE010000229.1 GCA_029210865.1 Trueperaceae bacterium | reverse complement strand
AGATAGAAGGTGAAAACCGTACCGTCGTCAGAGATGTCCCAGGACTTCATCACATTGGGCACCATCGTGGCGCCCGTCGGATCCCAACGGACCCAGTTCTCATAGGGCAGGCGCGCGGTCATTTGCACATCGCCGGCGCCGACCGCCGCGCCCGCCGCGGCGCCCCAGGAGCGCCTCATGCCCCACCCCAGCGACGTCCCCCGCGTCGAGCTCGCCCCCGGTCTGAGCATCTCGCGCGCCCTCACCGGCCTGTGGCAGATCGCCGACCTCGAGCGCGGCGGCACCCCGCTCGACCCCGAAGCCACCGCCGACGCCATGGCGCCCTATGCCGACGCCGGCCTCACCACCTTCGACATGGCCGACCACTACGGCAGCGCCGAGCTGATCGCCGGTGCCTTCCGGCGCCGCCGCCCCGAGGGTGAGGTCCAGCTGCTCACCAAGTGGGTGCCGGAGCCGGGCCCCGTCGACCGCGCGACCGTCCGCGACGCCGTCGACCGCGCCCGCGCGCGCCTGGGCGTCGAGCGGATCGACCTGCTGCAGTTCCACACCTGGGCCTACGACGACCCCAGCTGGATGGACGCGCTGTTCTACCTGCAGGAGCTCAAGGAGCAGGGCGTGGTGCGCGCGCTCGGGCTGACGAACTTCGACGCCGCCCACCTGCGCCTCGCCTGCGCGAGCGGCGTCGAGATCGCCAGCAACCAGGTCGCCTACTCGCTGCTCGACCGCCGCGCGGCCGGCGACATGGTCGAGGTCTGCGAGCGCTACGGCGTCCAGCTCCTCGGCTACGGGACGGTGGCCGGCGGGCTGCTGACCGAGCGCTGGGTCGACGCCCCCGAGCCCGTCGGCGACGCGCTCGAGACCTGGTCGCAGATGAAGTACCGGCGCTTCGTCGACGCGGCCGGCGGCTGGAGCGTCTTCCAGCAGCTGCTGCGGGCGGTGAAGCGCGTCGCCGAGCGGCATGGCGTCTCGATGGCGACGGTGGCCTCGCGCTACGTGCTCGAGCAGCCCTCCGTCGCCGGCGTCATCATCGGGGCGCGGCTGGGGCGCAGCGCCCACGTCGAGGACACGGTCGCGCTGTTCTCCTTCGATCTCGACGACGACGACCGCGCGGTCCTGGAGGCGGCCCTCACCGGCCTGCAGCCGATCCCCGGCGACAGCGGCGACGAGTACCGCAAGCCGCCCTTCCTCACCGCCTCGGGCGACCTGAGCCACCACGTCGCGGCCTTCCCGGCGCCCTTCCCGGTGCGCGCCGGCGCGGGTGGGCGCCCTCGGGTGCTCACCGGCACCGTCTGGGAGACGATGGCCGGCTTCGCCCGCGCCATCCGGGTGGGCGACCGCGTGCTCGTCTCGGGCACCACCGCCACGCACGGCATGCGGCTGGTCGGTGGCGACGACGCCGAGGCTCAGACGCACGCGGCGATCGACAAGGTCGCCGGGGCGCTGCGCTCGCTCGGCGCCTCGCTCGAGGACGTCGTGCGCACGCGCCTCTTCGTCAAGCGCGTCGCGGACGCCGACGCCGTGACCCGCGCCCACGGACGCCGCTTCGGCGACGTCCAGCCGGCCAACACGCTCGTGCAGGCCGACCTGATCGGCGACGGCTACCTGGTCGAGATGGAGGCCGAGGCGGTGCTCCCGCCTACGCCGACGGGGCGGCGCGTGCCGCTCTGAGTCTCGAGGGTCGCCCGGACGCGACCGCCCGCGACCGAGCCGCGCCCCCGCACTGCGCCCGACGGCGGCGCGCCCCCGCGCGCCGCCGTCAGACCGGCAGCGTCAGGCTCGCCAGGTCGCGCGGGTAGTCGGTGAGGAACTCGATGCCGTCGTCGGTGACGAGCACCGTGTCGGAGTGGCGGAAGCCGCCGAGCCCGGGCACGTAGAGCCCCGGCTCCACCGAGAGCACCATGCCCGGCTCGAGCACGGTGGGGTCCCCGACGTCGAGGAAGGGCGCCTCGTGGATGCGCTGCCCCAAGCCGTGGCCTACGTGGTGGCGCCAGTGGTCCCAGAGGCCGTGGCGCTCGACGTAGGCGCGGTGGGCCGCGTCCACGTCGGCGCCGCGCGCGCCGGGGCGGATCGCCTCGAAGGCGAGGTCTTGGAGCGCCAGCATGTGGTCGAAGAAGCGCCGCTGCTCGGCCGAGGGCTCGCCCAGGAACATGGTGCGCTCGAGCTCGCTCAGGTAGCCCCAGACGTCGGCGCCCGCGCCGGTGACCAGCGTGTCGCCGGCCGCGAAGCGCAGGTCGGCGGCGAGCGCGTGCGGGAAGGCGCTCTCGGGACCGATCTGGCCGCGGTAGATGGCGAGCGCGCCGTCGATCCAGCGGTTGCGCTGGCGGTAGCCGGGACCCATGGCGGTGCGCATCCGCTTGGTGGCCTCGGCGCAAGCGGCGCCCACCACCTCGGCCTCGGTGAGCCCCACCCGGGTGCCGTCCTGAAGCAGCCGGTGGGCCACCGCGCCCCACTTGGCGCTCTCGCGGATCAGCGCGACCTCGTGCGGCGACTTGATCGCCATCGTCGCCTCGAGGGTGGCCGTCGCGGCCACCACGGTCAGGTGCGCCGATAGCGGCCGCGGCAGGTAGCCCATCACCGGCGGGTAGCCGTCGTGGTCGACGGCCACGCGCCGCGACGCCAGCCCGTGCTCGTGCAGCCAGGCGACCAGGCGGTCGATCGGGTGCAGCTCGCCGGGGTACTCGGGGTAGGCGACCACCTGGTCGGCGTCGGACACGACCTCGGCGTGCTCCTTCTCGAGGCGCGGCACGAAGAGCGTGCGCCCGCCGTCGCGGTCCAGGACGGCGGCGATGGGGCGCTCGGTGGGGGCGAAGACGAAGCCGGTCGCGTACTGGACGTACTGGTCGTCGAACAGCACCACCGCGTCGACGTCGTCGGGGAGCCGCGCGAACACGGCGGGGACGCGCGCGGCGCGCTCCTCGCGGCGGATGGGGCCGATGGGGGACGGGGCGCCGAGGGCGTCGCTGGAGGGAGGCATGGTCATGGTGCCGTCGATCATCCCACGCGCGCGGGCCGGCGACCGGCCGCGCCGGCGCCGAGGCGGGCACGGGGCCGCGCGCCGACGGGGCGGGCACGCGCCCGCGCGCCCGCCGACGGGACCGGCCCGCGCCCGCGTCAGCCGATCGGCCCGTCGACCACCTCGTCGAGGTAGGCGCCGCCGTCGAGCAGCTCGCGCAGCACCGCGACCGTGCGGTCGAGGTCGGCCTCGCTCGTGTACCAGGCGACCGGCGCGAGCCGCAGCACGTCGGGCTGGCGGAAGTCCGGGACCACCCCGCGCCGGCGCAGCGCCCTCGAGAGCCGCGCCGCCTCGGGGTGGCGCAGCGCGACGTGGCCGCCGCGGCGCGCGTGGGCGCGCGGGGTCACCACCTCGAGCTCGGGCAGGGTGGCGTCGACGCGCGCGATCAGCGCGTCGGTGAGCGCGAGCGAGCGCGCCCGTACCGCCTCGATGCCCACCTCCTCGTAGAGCGCCAGTGCCCCCTCGAGGCCGGCGAGCGACAGCACCGGCGGGGTGCCGAGCTGGAAGGCGGCGGCGGCGGGCGCGCGCGCGAAGGTGGGCGCCATGGCGAACTGGGTCGCCTTGTCGTGCCCCCACCAGCCGCGCAGCGCCGGCATCACGTCATGGTGGCGGCGGTGGACGAAGAGGCCCCCGGGCGCCCCCGGGCCGCCGTTGAGGTACTTGTACGAGCACCACGCGGCGACGTCGACGCCGTCGTCGTGCAGCGCGTGCGGCAGCGCGCCGATCGAGTGCGCGGCGTCCCAGCCGACGGTCGTCCCGCGCTCGTGGGCGACGCGCGTCCAGCGCGCCACGTCGAGCGCCTGCCCCGAGCGGTAGAGCACGGTGGGGAGCCAGGCGAAGGCGACGTCGTCGGTGAGCGCCGCGTCCAGGTCGTCGTCGGCGAGCGTGTGGCCGTCGCGCGAGGGCATCAGGCGCAGCTCGACGCCGCGCAGCTCGGCCCACGATTGCAGCGCGTGCAGGTCGGTGGGGAAGTCGAGCGCGGTCGCGAGTAGGTGGCGGCGGCGACCCTCGGGGCGGTGGAACGTCGCGAGCAAGGCGTGCAGGTTGACGGTGATCGAGGCGGTGGCGATCACCTCGTCGGGGTGCGCGCCGACGAGCCGGCCGATCGCCGGCGAGAGCCGTTCGGCGAGGCCGAACCAGTCGTCCCAGGCGCCGACCCCGTGGACCTGCCACTGGCGCAGCCGGCGCTCGATCGCCGCTTGCGCGGCGTAGGTCAGCGGGCCGAGCGAGTTGCCGTCGAGGTAGACGCCCTTGGGGAGCAGGAACGCGTCGGGGCGCGGGAGGGGGGGCACGGCCGGCAGCGTACCGCGACCGCCGAGAGCCCCGGCGACCGCCGGGGGCCCCGCGGCCGTTACGGCAGGGTGCGGAGCACCGCGCGCGCGGGCGCCCCGTCGGCCTCGGGGAGCGAGAGCGGCAGGCAGAGCAGCTCGTAGCGCCCCGGCGCGACCGCGGCCAGCGCGAGCCCCTCGAGGATCGCCACGTCGTGGCGGGCGCAGGCGCCGTGCGCGGGCAGGTCGGTCGAGGTGAGCGGGTCGATGCTCGGCGCGTCGGTGCCCAAGAGCACGACGCCGCGCTCGGCCGCCCAGGCGACGGATTCGGGCGTCAGCGCGCGGAAGTCGGTGGGGAAGGTGGTTCCCCAGTCGTCGGGTTGGCCGGTGCGCAGGAGCCAGCGGGGCGGCAGCGGCCCCGTGGCCGGGCCGGCGACCGCGGCGACGGTGCGCGCGAGCGCCTCGGCGCCGACGGACGCTCCGGTGCCCACGGGCGCCTCGGCGCCCGCGACGTCGAGCACGAGCGCCTCGCCCACCCAGCGGCTCAGGTCGAGCCCGCCCAGGCGCACGCCGGCGTCGTCGTAATGCCAGGGCGCGTCGACGTGGGTGCCGGCGTGGAGGCTCGTGCGCAGGCTGCCCAGGTTGACGCTGGCGCCCTCGGCGATGCGGGCGCTGGCGCTGAGCTCGAGCGGGACGTCGCCGGGCCAGTTGGGGTGGCCCGTTCGCAGCGCGCGGGTGACGTCGATCAGCTGCGTGCGCTCGCTCACGAGCCCG
>JARGGE010000228.1 GCA_029210865.1 Trueperaceae bacterium | reverse complement strand
CGATCGTCGCGCGCTACGGCGAGCCGGCCTGGCTCGCCGAGGAGCGCCGCGCCGCGCTGCGCACCTACCTCGCGACCCCGCAGCCCACCAGCCGCGACGAGCTCTGGCGCTACACCCAGCTCGAACGCTTCGCCACCGACGGGCTGGCGCTCGTCGAGGGCCCGCGCGACGCCTCGGTCGTCGACCGCGTGGCGATGCGCATCGCGGACTCCGACGCCGAGGCGGCGCTCGTCCTCAAGAACGGCGAGGTCGTCGAGCGCGCCGGCGGCGTCGGCGAGACCGGCGTGGTCTTCACCGACCTCCGGACCGCCGTGCGCGAGCACGAAGATCTCGTCCGCGCGCACCTCTACTCGGTGGTGCACGCCGGAAGGAGCAAGGCGGCCGCGCTCGACGCCGCGCTCTGGACGAACGGCACCTTCCTGTACGTGCCGCGCGACGTCGAGGTTGCCCTGCCGCTCGGCGCCTTCACCACCGCCGACCGCGGCGGCCTGTCGGCCGGGCGCACGCTCATCGTCGTGGGCACCAACGCCAAGGTCACCTTCCTCGACGAGTACACGAGCGAACCCCTCGGCGAGCGCCTGGTCCACCACGCGGCCACCGAGATCGTGCTCGGCGACGGCGCGAAGCTGCGCTACGTCAGCCTTCAGAACTGGAGCCGCGACGTGGTGCAGCAGAACAAGATCCGCGCCCGCCTCGGGCGCAACGCCCGCCTCGAGTCGCTGACCGTCTCGCTCGGCGGCGACGCCGCCCGCGCGGAGGTCGAGGTCGAGCTCGAGTGGCCGGGGGCGGATTCCGAGATGCTCGGGCTCTACTTCGCCGATCGCGGCCAGCACTTCAACCAGTACACGCTCCAGCACCACGCCGCCGACCACGCGCGCTCCGACCTGCTCTTCAAGGGGGCGCTGCGCGACGCCAGCACGGCGGTGTACTCCGGCGTGATCGTCGTCGATCCCGGTGCCCAGAAGACCGACGCCTACCAGACGAACCGGAACCTGCTCCTGGATTCGGAGAGCGAGGCGGTCTCGATCCCGCAGCTCGAGATCAAGGCGAACGACGTGCGCTGCTCGCACGGCTCGACCACCGGTCCGGTGCCCGAGGACCAGCGCTTCTACCTGATGTCGCGCGGCCTGCGCCCCGAGGTGGCCGAGCACGTGCTCGTCACCGGCTTCCTCTACGAGGTCATGAGCCGGGTGACGCTGCCCAAGGTGGCGCAGTACGTCGAGCGCGTCGTGCAGGCGAAGCTCGGCGTGCCCGGCGTGAGAGAGAAGCTTTGACCCGCATGCGGGTGGGCGCCGTCGGCGACTTCGCCGACGGCGCCCTCTCCCCGGTCGCGGTCGCGGGGCGCGAGCTGGTCGTCGTCCGCGACGGCGACGCCTGGTACGCCTTCCCCGACCGCTGCACGCACGCCAAGCGGCCGCTCTCCGACGGCGACTACGCCGGCGGCGTGGTCACGTGCATCTACCACGGGGCCACCTTCGACCTCAACCGGGCGGGCAAGGCGACCATGCCGGCCCTCCGGGCGCTGCCTTGCCACGCGGTGGCGGTCGAGGGGGACGACGTCTTCGTCGACCTGGCCTGACCGTCCAACTCGGTTCAGCCCACAGGCGCGCGCCACAACACCGTGGCGCGCGCTTGCACGTGGTCGGGGGCGAGCCCCTCGCTGGTCTTGAAGGTGAGCCCGACACGGTCGACGGGGAGGTCGAGCAGGCCGGCGAGCGTGGCGGCCACGGTGCTCCGGTGCGGCCCGAGCTTGGGCCGATCGAGCGTCACCACCGCCGAGACCTGCGCCAGCCGTGCGTCCGGCGCCCGTTCCGCGATCAGCGTGCGCGCGCGGGCGACGATCGCGCGCGAATCGAGCCCGGCGTGGGCGGCGTCGGTGTCGGGGAAGTGCTGGCCGATGTCGCCCAGCGCCCACGCCGACAGCAGGGCGTCCGCGACCGCGTGCAGCAGCGCGTCGCCGTCGGAGTGCGCGATCGCGCCTCGCTCGGCGCCCGGCACCACGACGCCGCCAAGGGTCAGGGGGCGGCCCGGCGCCAGCCGGTGCGCGTCCTCGCCGAAGCCGATCCGAAGGTCGTCCATGTGGGCATCATCCCACGGGCCCCGGGCCGGTCGCGAGGCTCCGCTCCGCCGTGCGATGATCGGGCGCCGTGACCCCGACCACCGGCCTCCTCACCCTGATCGGCATCACGCTGGTGTGGGGGACCTCGTTCGTGGTGGTCAAGAACGCGCTCGACACCATCCCGGTGTCGCTGCTGCTGGCGCTGCGCTTCTCGATCGCGGCCGCGCTGTTCGCCTTCGTCCGCTTCGACCGGCGCGCCGTCGTGCCGGCGCTCGGGCTCGGCGTCCTCGCCTTCGTGGGCTTCGCCACCCAGACGATCGGGTTGAGCCTCACCACCGCCTCGAAGGCGGCCTTCATCACCGGGCTGTCGGTGATCCTGACGCCGCTCGTCGCGGCCGTCTGGGTGCGGCGGCCGATCCCGCCGCGCGCCTACGCCGCCGCGGCGCTCGCCGTGGTGGGGTTGGCCTTCCTGACGCTCGGCGACGCCGGCTGGGCCGGCGTCAACCGGGGCGACGCCTGGGTGCTCCTGACGGCGCTCGCCTACGCGCTCTACATCGTCTACCTGGGCGAGGTGGCCGGCACGGCGCGGGCTTTCGCGCTCGCCGGCACCCAGCACCTGCCGATGATGCTGCTCGCCTGGGCCTGGGCCTGGCCGGAACGCGGGGCCCTGGTCGACGTGCCGCTCGCGACCTACGCGGCGATCGCCTACCTGGCGGTCGTCGCGACCGCGATCGTCTCGGTGCTGCAGACGTACGCGCAGCGCGTGGTGTCGGCGCCGCTGACGGCGCTCGTCTTCGTGCTCGAGCCGGTCTTCGCCGCCCTGTTCGCCGCGTGGCTGCTCGGCGAACGGCTCGGCGCCGCGGGGTGGGCCGGCGGCGCCGTCGTGGTGCTGGCGATGCTCGTCAGCGAGGTGCGCTTCCCAGCTCGACGCCTGCCGCGGCGGTAGGGGGCCGCCTCGGGCCGAGGCGCGGAGGTCGCGCCGCGCGTGGCGGCGCGGGGAGCGCCTCGGGGTCAGTCGCCTTTGAGCAGCGACTCGACCACCGCGCGGTCCTCGAGGGTGCTGACGTCGCCCGCGACGTCCTCGCCCACGGCGATCTGGCGCAAGAGGCGGCGCATGATCTTGCCCGAGCGGGTCTTGGGCAGCGCGTCGGCGAAGCGCAGGTCGTCGGGCCGCGCGATGGCGCCGATCTCCTTGGCGACGTGCGCGCGCAGCTCCTGGCGCAGCTTCTCGGTTCCGCTGCGGCCCCCCTCGAGGGTGACGAAGGCGACGACGGCGGTCCCCTTGAGGTCGTCCGGCCGCCCCACCACCGCGGCCTCCGCGACGGTCGGGTGCGATACGAGGGCGGACTCGATCTCCATGGTGCCCAAGCGGTGGCCAGAGACGTTCAAGACGTCGTCGACGCGCCCCATGATCCAGTGGTAGCCGTCCGCGTCGACGCGCGCGCCGTCGCCGGCGAAGTAGCGGCCGGGGAACTCCGACCAGTACGTGCGCTCGTAGCGCGCGTCGTCGCCGTGGATCGTCCGAAGCATGCTGGGCCAGGGGCGCTCGAGCACCAGGTAGCCGCCTTGGCCCGGCTCGACCTCGTGCCCCTGCGCGTCGACGATCGCCGGCTCGACGCCGAAGAAGGGGAGCCCGGCGGAGCCCGGTTTCGCGTCGTGGACGCCGGGCAGCGTGGTGATCATGATGCCGCCGGTCTCGGTCTGCCACCAGGTGTCGACGATGGGGCAGCGATCGCCACCGATGACGCGCCGGTACCACATCCAGGCCTCGGGGTTGATCGGCTCCCCGACCGTGCCCAGGAGCCGCAGGCTGGACAGGTCGTGGGACGCCGGGTGTTCCTCGCCCAGGCGCATGAAGGCGCGGATGGCCGTGGGGGCGGTGTAGAAGACCGTCACCCGGTAGCGCTCGACGAGCTCCCAGAAGCGCGCCGGCGTCGGCGTGGTCGGCGCCCCCTCGTACAGCACCTGGGTGGCGCCGTTCAACAGCGGTCCGTAGGTGACGTAGGTGTGCCCGGTGATCCAGCCCACGTCGGCGGTGCACCAGTACACGTCGTTCGCCTGCAGGTCGAAGACGGTGCGGGCCGTGAGGTAGGCGACCGTCTGGTAGCCGCCGGTCGTGTGGAGCACGCCCTTGGGGGTGCCGGTCGAGCCGGAGGTGTAGAGGATGAACGAGGGGTGCTCGGAAGGGAGCGGCTCGGCGGGGCAGACCGGGGAGGCGAAGCGCACCGCGTCGTGGTACCAGACGTCGCGGCCCGGCTCCATGTCGACGTCGTTCTTCGCGCGCCGCACCACGAAGACCTTCGCGACCGTGGGGCAGCGCTGCAGCGCCTCGTCGACCGCCGGCTTGAGCGGCAGCACCTGGCCGCGGCGGTAGCCGCCGTCGGCCGTCACGACCGCCTTCGCGCCCGCGTCGACGATTCGGTCGGCGAGCGCGTGCGCCGAGAAGCCGCCGAAGATCACCGAGTGGGTCGCGCCGATGCGGGCGCAGGCGAGCATGGCGACCACGGCTTCGGGTACGAGGGGCAGGTAGATGGCGACGCGGTCGCCCTTGGCGATGCCCTGCGCCTTGAGCGCGTTCGCGAAGCGGCTCACCTCGCGCAACAGGTCGGCGTACGTGAACACCCGCTGGTCGCCCGGCTCCCCTTCCCAGAAGAACGCCACCTTGTTGCCGAGGCCCCGCTCGACCTGCAGGTCGAGGGCGTTGTAGGCGAGGTTGGTCGTGCCCCCCTCGAACCAGCGCGCGAAGGGCGGGTCCCAGGTGCGCACGGTGTGCCAGGGCTCGAACCAGTGCAGCTCGGCCGCGACCTCGGACCAGAAGGCGTCGGGCTCGTCGAGCGAGCGGCGGTACTGCCGTTCGTACTCCTCGAGGGTGCGGATCCGCGCCCGCTCGCGGAAGCCGCGGGGCGGCTTGAAGCGCCGCTGCTCGGCGAGCACGGTGGTCAGGTGCGAGGGGGCGTGAGGGGCGTCGTCGGCCATGGCAGGTCCTCCGGAACTGGGGCGGGCTGGGCGCGACCATCGTTCGGGCGCCGGACGTGGG
>JARGGE010000227.1 GCA_029210865.1 Trueperaceae bacterium | reverse complement strand
CCAACACCACCATGCCCTTCTCGGTCCACCAGAACGTCGACCACCCGCTCAGCCTCTACGCCGCCAGCAAGAAGGCGAACGAGGCGATGGCGCACACCTACGCGCACCTCTACGGGCTCCCCACCACCGGCCTGCGCTTCTTCACCGTCTACGGCCCGTGGGGCCGCCCCGACATGGCCATGTTCCTCTTCGCCAAGGCGATCCTCGAAGGCCGCCCCATCGACGTCTTCAACCATGGCGACATGCGCCGCGACTTCACCTACATCGACGACATCGCCGAGTCCGTCCTGCGCGTCAGCGACCGTCCGGCCGCGCCCAACCCCGACTGGGACGGGTCCCACCCCGACCCCGGCACCAGCAGCGCCCCCTGGCGCGTCTACAACATCGGCAACCACACGCCGGTCGAACTGATGGACGTGATCGAGCTCATCGAACAGGCGCTCGGCCGCGAGGCGGTCAAGAACTTCCTGCCGATGCAACCCGGCGACGTGCCCGCCACGTACGCCGACGTCCAGGCGCTCACCGACGCGGTCGGCTTCACGCCAGCGACGCCCATCAAGGTGGGCGTAGGGCGGTTCGTGGATTGGTACCGGGGGTTCTACGGGGTATGAGGGCCTGCCCTCACCCCACCGCCCCGCCCAGGTACCACCCCAGCGTCCGGTCGATCCCCTCGCGCAGCCCCACGGCCGCCCGGTAGGCCAACCGCCGCTGCGCCAGGCCGACGTCGGCGCAGGAGTGCCGGATGTCACCCGGCCGCACCGGGCCGTGCACCCGCCGCGCGCCCCCCAGGTTCGCGCGCTCGGGCTCGCGCGCGGCGAGCGCGTCGCGGATCGCGTCGAACAGCTTGAGCAGCGTCGTCGCGTGGCCGGTGCCGACGTTGAACACCGGCTCCAGGTCGGCGCTCGGCGCCACCGTCGCCGCGAGCAGGTTCGCGCCGACGACGTTCGCCACGTGGCAGAAGTCGCGCGTCTGCCCGCCGTCGCCGTGCACCATGCAGGCCTCGGCGCGGGCCAACCGGTCGATCCAGGCCGGGATCACCGCGGCATAGGCGCCGTTGGGGTCCTGGCGGCTGCCGAAGACGTTGAAGTAGCGCAGCCCCACCGCGGTGGTGCCGTAGGCCTGCGCGAAGGCGGTGGCGTAGAGCTCGTTCGCCGACTTGGTGGCCGCGTACATCGAGAGCACCCGCCCCACGCGCCCCTCCACCTTGGCGGGCGCATCGTCGTCGCCGTAGCTGGCGCTCGACGCGGCGTAGACCACCCGCGCGCCAGCGTGTCGGGCGGCATCGAGCACGTTGAGGAAGCCGGTGGCGTTCACGCGGTGCGCGCGCCACGGGTCGTCGATCGACTCGGGCACCGACACGAGCGCCGCGTGGTGCAAGACCACGTCCACGCCCGCCATCGCCGCCGCCACCGCGTCGGCGTCGGTGACGTCGCCCACGCGGAAGTCCAGCCGTTCGATGGCCTCGGCGCCCACGCGCCGCGCGACGTCGTCCAGGTTCGTGCGGTAGCCGGTGCTCAGGTCGTCGAGCCCCACGACGCGCTGGCCCAGCTCCAGGAGGGCCTCGACCAGGTGCGAACCGATGAAGCCCGCCGCGCCAGTCACCAACCAGCGCCGCGGCGCCGCGCGCAACCCGTCGAGGACGGCGCGGTAACCGGGGTCGAGCGCGAGCGCGGCCAGGTCGCCGTCGCGGTTCAACGGCTGCTCCGGACGCCGTCGACCAACCCCTCGTACGCCTCCACCCGCTCGGCCGTGACCCCCAGCGCCCCCTCCCAGAACGCCTCATCGGCGACGTCGATGCCGAAGTCCTGGCCCAGCTCGGCGACGCTCGCCATGCCGGTGCGCGAGAGCAGCTCGCGGTAGCGCGGCGCGAAGCCCTCGGGCTCCGCCTGGAAGCGCGCGAAGACGCCGCGGCCGAACAGGAAGCCGAAGGTGTACGGGAAGTTGTAGAAACTGCGCCGCGCCGAGTAGTAGTGCGGCTTCTGCGCCCACATGCGCGGGTGGCGCGCGTCGGGGTCGAGAGCGTCGCCGTAGGTGGCCTCCTGCGCTTCGAGCATCAAGACGTCGAGCTCCGCCACCGACAGCTCGCGCTCGGCGCGCCGCTCGAAGACGCCCGACTCCAACCGGAAGCGGCTGTCGATGTCGACGATCAGCTGCGTGGCGCCGCGCAGGTCCTGCTCCAAGACCGCCAGCCGGGTGGCGCCGTCGGCCTCGGCCAGCAGGCCGTTCGCGATGAGCGTCTCGCAGAAGATCGAGGCGGTCTCGGCCAGCGCCATCGGGGTGCGCGCCTGCAGCGGGCGGCGGCCGGCGGCGTACAGCGAGTCGTTGTGAAAGGCGTGCCCCAGCTCGTGCGCCAGCGTGAAGACGTCGTCGAGGCCGCCGCCGAAGTTGAGCATCACGCGCGACTGCTGGGCGCCCGGCGCCCCCATGCAGAACGCGCCGTTGCGCTTGCCGGCGCGCGGGAGCACGTCGATCCAGCCCTCTTTGATCGCCCGCCGCGCGAGCGCGCCCAGCTCCGGCGCGAAGGCGTCGAAGCGCGCCTGCACGAAGGCCTTGGCCTCCGCCCAGCTGAACCTGCGCGGCTCGCCCACCTGCACGGGCGCCATGCGGTCGTACCAGGTGAGCGTGCCCACGCCCAGGAAGCGCGCCTTGGCGTCCAGGTAGCGGCGCATGACCGGGAACGCCGCGCGCACCGCACGCTGCAGCGCCTCGAGCGCCGGCGCGTCGATGCCGTTCTGGAAGAGCGCCACGTCGAGCGGGCGCCCCCACCCGCGGCGCCGCGCCAGCGTCCCCACCTCGCCCTTGACGCCGTTCATCGCCGCCGCGAACGCCACCGCGTGCTGGTCGAGCAGCTCGAGCTCGGCGCGGTAGGCGGCCTCGCGGGTCGCGCGGTCGGGGTCGCCCTGCAGCACGAAGAGGCGCGCCAGGCCGGCGCGCTCGGGCTCGGCGGCGCCCGGCAGCGTCAGCGCCACCGCCGCCTTGCCGGCCAGGTCGCCGTGCAGCTTGGCCCAGGCGTCGCCGGCCGACGGCGCCAGCGCGGCGGCGAGCGCCTCCTCGGCGTCGCTCATCTGCTTGCGGGCGGCCTCCTGGGTGCGGCGCAGATGGTGTGCGTGCGCCTCGAACCGGCCGTCCGCCAGCAGCGCGTCCAGCTCGAGCCGCCCCACCCACGCGGTCGCGCGCGCGTCCAGGGCGCCCAGCCGCGCGCCCAGCGCCCGCAGCGTCGACTGCTCCGCCTGCGCGGCGTCGTCGAAGGCGTCGACGCTCACGAAGCCGCTCAGGTACACGCTCACGTCGCCGAGGAGCTCGCTCAGGGCGTTCTGACGCTGGAGCAGCTCGACGAGCGTCGCGCGCACGGCCTCGCTGGCCGGCAGCGGCGCGCCGGCGCCCAGGCCGTGGGCATCGGCGAAGGCCTCGAGCGCGGCGACGCGCGCCTCGAGGTCGGCGCGCGCGGCGCGGTAATCGTCGCCGTCGATGCCCGAGAACAGGGCGTCGAGCGACCAGCGGACGTCGTCGGGGTGCGCGGTCGGGGTGGTCATGCGCTCAGGTTAGCGCGCCCCTGCAACCGTCCCGGGTGGCTCGGCGGCGAATCGGCAAGGTTCACGTACATCGTCGTCGGAAGGGCTTCGTGACCCGCCTACGCACAGGTACAGTCAGCACCATGCACAACGTCGCCGGCGTGCTCGAGCGCCGCCACCAGCACGGCCGGAGGTCCTCGGCCGGTGACGGCTTCGGCTGCGCGTTTCGCGCGTTCGAACACGAACGGCTGCGGAACCGGTTTAGGTTGCGGCCAGAAGCGATCGCCCGGACAGATGCGGATCCCGTCGAGTCGCGGGTCCGAACGGTTGTGGAACCGTGAGGGTCGCGTACGTGACCATGGCGTTCCCGGCGTCCTCCGAGACGTTCGCCAGCAACGACGTCCGATACCTGCGGGCGCACGGGGTCGCGATGACCGTGCACTCGCTGCGCAAGGAGCGACCCGAAGCCTCGGTGCTGCGCGCCGAGCGTGCGCTCGACGACGTCGTCGTGACGTACCCGAACGGGCTCGCGACCCTTCTCTCCGGGTTCCGCACGGCGGTCCGGCGTCCGAGGGCTGGTTGGAGTCTCCTCAAGGCGATCGTCGGCTCGTGCGTCCACACGCCCAAGCATCTAGTACGCAGCCTCTACCTGTGGCCGCGCGTGCTCGAGATCTTCGACGCCCTTGCCGACGATCCCCCCGACGTCGTCCACGCGTATTGGGCGCACTACCCGACGATGGTGCTCCACCTGGTGCAGGACTTCCTCCCCGGCGTGACGACCTCGGTCTCGTTCTCCGCTTACGACATCCGGCACCGTTACCCCGTGACGCGCCAAGTGGCGCGTCGGTCGGACGTGGTCCGTTCGTTGTCCACGGTGACCGCACGCGAGACCGCCGATGCGTTCGACCTGCCGCTCGAGCGGATCGCCGTCGTCTACGACAGCATCGACTTGACCTCGTTGCCCGACGACACGGCTCGGGTGCCACGGCGGATCGTCACCGCCGGGCGTCTCGTGCGGGCCAAGGGCATGGAGGAGGTCCTTCGGACGTTCGCCCTCATCCGGCACCGCGTCCAGGACGCGACGCTCCGTGTCCTGGGCTCCGGACCCGACCTGGATCGACTGCGCGGCGTCGCGGCCGACCTCGGCGTCGAGCAGGCCGTGGCGTTCGTCGGGCACGTGGCCCAAGCCCAAGTGCTCGAGGAGATGCACGAGGCCGAGGTCTTCCTCTTCCTCTCGTGGGACGAGCGGCTCCCGAACGTGGTCAAGGAAGCGATGGTCAGCGGCTGCATCTGCGTCGTGAGCCACACGACCGGGATCGACGAACTGGTCGAGGACGGGGCCACCGGCTTCGTCGTCGAGCAACGCGGCATCGAGCAGGCCGCCGAGCGCGTGCTCGCCGTGCTCGAGGGCCGCGTCGAGGCGGAACCGGTGCGCTCGGCCGCCGTGGCGCACATACGGGAGCGTTTCGCCTTGGACGCGAACGCGCGGCAATACCTGGTTCTGTGGCGCGGCCCAACGGCCGCGCCGCTTCAGGTCGGGGACGGGTCCGCCGTTCCGCTCAGGGCGTCGGCCGCTACCCGCCCCCCGGC
>JARGGE010000226.1 GCA_029210865.1 Trueperaceae bacterium | reverse complement strand
TTGCCACCGCCCACCTTGGTCACCACCGCGAGCTTGGTCGCGAGCCGCAGCACCCAGGCGTCGGTCCCTTCGGTCTCGGGACGGCCGTCCTGGACGAAGCAGTTGAGGACGTTGCCGTGGTTCGTCGCCGCGCCGGCCAGCACGCGGCCACCCGGGCAGAAGCGCTTGCCGACCATCAGGTCGAAGAATCGGTCGGCCTGCGCGGCGCGGAGCTCGCCGGGCTCGGGCTTGGCGACCCAGTCGGCGACGCGTCGGAACATGCCGAGGAGGCCGTCGTCCCCGTCCATGAAGTACTGCCGCTTGGCGATCGCGACCGCGTGCTCGTCGAACGCGGCAAGGGCTTCGAGGTTGGGCAAGACGACGTCGGCCACTCTGGGGCACCCCTCTCGTGCGCGGAAGCCCGGGAGGAACGCTGCCACTCCTGGGCTCCGGTCGGTACGGCTACGTACCACATCTAGTAGGTCACGCGCCCATGCATACAAGATGATGGGCACACGCCGTGCGAGTTCGGCCACACGCCCCGCGGGCGGACCGCGGGCTGGGCGTCGAATCCGCGAAAGCGGCGCAAACGAAAGCCTACCACGGGCGGGCGCCAGGGTGTGGGGGGGCGTACCAGATGTGGTGCGTCCAACGCGGTCCGACGCCAGCCCTGGTACCTGGGGCGTTCAGGACGACGTGAGGGACGAGGCGCGTGCGTTCGCCCCGTCCCTCACGTCGGAAGGCGACCTGCGCCGTCCTGGTGGGGCCCGCCGGCCGTGGCGCGACGTTAGTGGCGGAAGTGGCGCCGCCCCGTGAAGACCATCGCCAGGCCGTGCTCGTCCGCCGCCGCGATCACCTCGGGGTCGCGCACCGAGCCGCCGGGCTGGATCACCGCGGTCGCGCCCGCGGCCGCGGCCGCATCGAGACCGTCCCGGAACGGGTAGAAGGCGTCCGACGCGCACCCCCCGCCGACCGCGCGCCCGGCCGCCTTGGTCGCGGCGATCTCGGCGGCGTCCACCCGGCTCTGCTGCCCGGCGCCGATGCCCACCGCGCGGCCGTCCTTGACCAGCACGATCGCGTTCGAGGAGACCGCCGCGCACACCCGCCACGCCATCGTCAGGTCGGCCCACTCGGCCCCGCTCGGCGCGCGCGCGGTGACCACCTGCCAACCGCTCCGGTCGAGGACGACCTGCTCGGGCGTCTGGAGCAGGAAGCCGCCGTCGATCCGGCGCAGGCCGTAGCGCTCGGCACCCGGCGCCGGCGCCTCGAGCACGCGCATCGACTTGCGCTTGCGGGTGAGCAGCGCGCGCGCGTCCTCGTCGTACCCGGTCGCGATGAGCACGTCGGCCTTCGGGTTGGCGACGAGCACCTCGGCCAGCGCCAGGTCGACGCGCCCGTTGAGCGCGACGACGCCGCCGAAGGCCGACTTGGGGTCGGCCTCGAAGGCGCGCTCGTAGGCCATCGCGAGGTCGCCGGCGACGGCCACGCCGCACGGGTTGGCGTGCTTGACCACCACCGCGGCCGGACCCTGGTCGAAGGCGTGCACCAAGCGCCAGGCCGCGTCGGCGTCGAAGAGGTTGAGGTACGAGAGCGCCAGCCCCCCGTGCTGGACGACGTCGTCCCACCAGCCATGCTGCCCCGCCTCGCGGTAGCGGGCTCCTGCCTGGTGCGGGTTCTCGCCGTAGCGCAGCACCTCGGCGCGCGTCAGCGTGACGTGCTTGGTCGCCGGCAGCGGCTCGTCACCGTCGAGGTACGCCACGATCGCCGCGTCGTACGCGGCCGTGTGCGCGAAGGCGGTGCGGGCGAGCGCGCGCCGACGGGCCAACGGGAGCGGACCGGCGGCCAGCTCAGCCGCCACGGCCGGGTACTCGCTCGGATCGACCACCACGACGACCGCCGCGTGGTTCTTGGCGGCGGCCCGCACCATCGTCGGCCCGCCGATGTCGAGTTGCTTCATCGCCTCGTCGTCGCCCACGCCCGGGCGCGCGACGGTCTCCTCGAACGGGTAGAGGTTGACGGCGACCAGGTCGATCCGCTGCAGACCGTGGTGCGCCAGCTCGGCCTCGTGCTCCGGCGTGGGGCGGGCGAGCAGACCCCCGTGGATCGCCGGGTGGAGGGTCTTGACCCGCCCGCCCAGGATCTCGGGCGCGCCGGTGACGTCCGCCACCTGCAGGGCCGGAAGGCCGGCCGCCTCCAGGGCGCGGTGGGTGCCGCCGGTGGCGATCAGTTCGAAGCCGAGGTCGACGAGCGCGCGGGCGAAGTCGACGAGGCCGGTCTTGTCGGAGACGCTGAGGAGGGCACGGGGCATGCCCGCAGGGTACCAACGCGGCGCGGCGGCGGGGGGACGTCGCCCCCGCCGCCGCGCCGTCCTCGCGCGCCGGGGTCACTCGCTGGCGGCGTCGGCCCCTTCGTCGGCGGCGGCATCAGCGTCCGCGTCGCCGGCGGCCACGTCGGCCGCACCATCGGTCGCGGCTTCGGCCTCCGTGGCGTCGCCCTCGGTGCCGTCGGCCGCTGCGCCGTCGAGCGTCGGGTCGAACGGGAACGGTGCCGCGTCGCCCTCGAGGAGCGAGTCCTCGACGTCGATGCGCTCGCGCAGCTCGCCGAGCCACGCCGCGCGCAGCGCCGCACGCTCCTGCGCCAGCACCGTGGCCTCCACCTGCGCGCGGACCTCGTCGAGCGGCCGCACGACCTCGGGCGTCCGCTCCCCGACGAGCACCACGTAGCGTTCGACGGTCGCGTTCACCGGGTCGACCTCCTCGGTCTCCCCTTCGGTCGCCACCGCTTCGGGCAGCACCTCGACCTCGTCGATCAGCGCGAGCACGTCGGACACCTGCCAGGGCGAACCGGGGAGGTCCTCGAAGGCGTCGGTGCCGAACAGGGTCGCGTCCAGGATGCCCTCGAGCTGGCCGGGACGGACGGTCCCGAGCTCCTCGACGCCGGCACCGATCTCGCCCGCCGCCTCGAGGTAGTCGGCGCCGTCGAGCAGGCGCGAGCGGTACGCCGCCGCCGACTCGATGGAGTCCAGGTCGACGCGGGCGACCACGGCGGACGCCGGCACCGTGAACTGCGCCTGGTTCTGCTCGTAGTAGGCGACGACCGCCTCCTCGTCGACCTCGGCGTCGCGCGCCACGTAGGCGAGGGCGCTCTGGGCGACGAGCGAGCGCGGACCGACGAAGGGCTGGCCGAGCTCGTCGGCGCCCTGGAGCGCGAGCTCCTGGTCGACGAGCTGCCCGAGGATCGCGGGCTTGAAGAAGGCGGTGATCAGGATCGCGCTGTCCGGCGAGAGCGCCTGTTGGATCTGCGGGTTCGTGTACGTCGCGCGCACGAGGTCCGAGCGGAGGATCTCGACGTCGCCCACGCGGGCGACCGGCGCGTCGTCGAACGACAGCGAGCTGCTCGCCGGGAACTCGACCCGAGCGGCATCGACGAGGCCCTCGATCGCGCGCTCGAGCACGCCGGTCTGCTTGGCGGCGAGCGCGTCCTCGCGCACCACGTCGGCGACCTCCTCGAACGGCCGCGGCGCCGCCGCGAGGTACTCCTCGACGACCACGACGTGGAAGCGGGCGTCCGACTCGACGACCTCGGTGACGCCCGGCCCGCGCAGCGCGAAGGCCTCGGTGGCGACGACCGTCGGCAGCGCCGGACGGCCGACCGGGCGGGGCTCGGTCTCGCCGGCGGCGGCGCCGAGGGCGCCGTCGCGATCGGCGCGCTCGACCGAGGTCTCGCGCGCCACGGTGCCGGCGTCCTCGCCGTCGAGCAGGCGCTGGCGCACCTCGGCGGCCGCCTCGAGCGTCTCGGTGACGATGTCGCGCGCCACGATCCGCTCCTCGCTGACGTAGGCGTCGCGGTTCCCTTCGAAGTAGGCGCGAACCTCGTCGTCCGTGACCTCGACGTCGCCGACGATCCCCGCCTCCCAGGCCTGCTGGCGCAGCTGCTCGCGCAGGTAGTCGCGGAAGGTCTGGTCGGTGAACCCGGAGTTCCCGATCAGGTTGAGGTAGGCCGAGTCGTTCGCGCGCCCGTCCACCCCGCGGCTCACCCGGAACTCGTCGACGGCGGCGCGAACGTCGCCGTCGGTAACGCGCTGGCGCGCCGCGTCCTGGCGCACGACCTCCTGGCGGATGAGCGAATCGACGAGCAGCAGTTCGAGGTCCTCGCCCACCTCGCCCTCGGTCACGGCGACGAACAGCGGGTTGGAGCGGGCCTGGGCGACGGCGAGCTCACGGATCGGCTCGCCGTTGACGGTCAGGGCGACGGCGCTCGTGTCGTTCTGGCCGCCCATACCGAGCCCGAGCGTGGGGGTGAACGTGATGATCATCCCGAGCAGGAGCCCGATCGAGACGACCCAAAGGATGATCGTGTTGGCGCGGCGGCTGAGCTTCATGGGTGTTGACGTCCTCCAGGGGTGGTGCTAGCTTGACGTTTGCGTTCATGCGGTTCCCGCGCGCCCGTAGCTCAGTCGGATAGAGCGTTCGCCTCCGGAGCGAAAGGTCACAGGTTCGAATCCTGTCGGGCGCACCAAACCGCGGCGCGGCGCCGATGAGGCGCGCACGTCCGTTCGGCAGCGCCGAGAAGTCTAGCACGCACCCCCGATGAGGAAGGCACGAGCGCCGGCAGCACGGACGCCGGCGCTCAGAAGTAGCGCCCCGGCGTGAACGGGAGCGCTCCCAACCAGCGGCGCGCCTCGGCGACCGGCGGGTCGACGCCGCGCGCCAGGTCGCGCACGGTCGCGCGCGCCTCGACGTCGGGGCGCACCCCGCCGGTGAGGGACGCGCCGCTCGCCCCGCGCAGGTCGGCGATCGCGACGAGCACACGGCTGCCGTCGGGCAGCACGTGCGCCTGGACGGCCTCGACGTTCCCGGCCGTCCGCTCGCCGACGACGCGGGCGCCGACGCCCGCGACGAGCGCGTGGGCCACGACCTCGGCGGCGCTCGCGTTCTCCGCGCCCACCACCAACGCGATCGGCCCCGTGAAGCGCGCGGGGTCGGCGAGGCGCTGCTCGCCCATCGAGCTCCCGTCGCTGCGGACGAGCCGGGCCACCGCCACGGGGACGCCCCGAGCGGCCGGCTCGATCGCCGCGGTCGCCCGCCAGACCTCCTCGCCGCGCGCCACCGCGAGCGCCCACGGGCCGTCGACGAAGGCCGC
>JARGGE010000225.1 GCA_029210865.1 Trueperaceae bacterium | reverse complement strand
GACGCCGTCGAGGTGCTCACCTTCCGCCGGACGTTCTACGTCCACCGCCGCGGCGCCGAGCGCGCCCGCGGCGTTGCCCGCCGCGTCCAGCGACGAGCAGGCCCCGTACCGGGTCGCGGTGGGGGCGTTCGGCAACGCCGACAACGCCACGCGTCAAGCGGCGCGCTTCCGCGACGCAGGCTTCCCGGTCTTCACGGGCGTGCAGGGCGACCTGACGATCGTCCTGGTGGGGCCGTATGCGCTGGAGTCGGAAGCCGAGGCGGTCGCGGCGCGCATCGCCGACGGCGACTTCGGGATCGACCCGGTCGTCTACCGCTTCCGACCCGACGCGGGGACGCCCGGCGCCTCGACGCCGGCGCCGAGCGCCGCCTCCGAAGCGGCGCCCGCCCCCGCGAGCCGGGCCCCCGCGGCCCCGGCCGCCGCCGCGCCGGCCGCCGCGCCGCCCGCCGCCAGCACGGGCCCGATCGCCACGTCGTCGAGCGGCCGGTCGCTGCAGGTCGGCGCCTTCGCCGACGCCAACTCGGCCGCGCCACTGCGCGAACGGTTGGCGGGCGTCGGGTTGACGCCCTTCGAGGTGCGCGAGGACGGCCTCACCAAGCTGATCGTGGGGCCGTTCGACGCCGAAGGGCTGGTCCTCGCGCGAGAGCGCTTGGCCGAGCTCGGCATCGAGAGCTTCCCGCGCTGATGCCGGCGACGCCCGGCGTGCCGGCGGCGACGGTCGGTCGTCTCGTCACGTACCTCAGGCTGCTCACCGCGATGGAGGAGCGCGGCGTGCGCACCACGTCCTCGGACGAGCTCGCCGGTCGCTCGCACGTCTCGGCCTTCCAGGTGCGCAAGGACCTGGCGTACTTCGGTCGCTTCGGTACGCGTGGGGCCGGGTACACGGTCGCGACGCTGCGGCGCGAGCTGCGCCGCATCCTCGGGCTCACCCGTCCGTGGAACGTCGCGATCATGGGCATGGGGCGGCTCGGCCAGGCGCTGGCCGACTACCCGAACTTCGACGAGTACGACTTCCGTCTGGTCGCGGCCTTCGACGCCGACCCCGCGAAGGCCGGGCTCCCGGCCGGCGGGCTCTTCGTCGAAGGGCTCGAGGTGCTCCCCGCCCGCGCTACCGAACTGACGATCGACCTGGCGTTCCTCACCGTTCCCGGCCCGGCCGCGCAGGCGGCCGCCGACGCCCTCGTGGCGGCCGGCATCCGCGGGATCCTCAACTTCGCCCCGGCGGTGCTCGAGGTGCCGCCGCACGTGCACGTCGAGCCCGTCGACCTGATGGCCGGCCTCAAGCGGCTCTCGTACCACGTCGTCGCTCGCGCGGAGGACGACGCCGCCTGACGGGAACCGACCGGATCGGCGCGCGCCTGCGCCGCCCCCGGTGCGCGCGGTAGCATGCCTCCCCGTGGATCCCAACGTCAGCGATCGCCTCGCCCGCTTCGAAGAGCGCCTCCAGGCCGAACTCCGTTCCGACGTCGCCTTCATCGAGGCGATCGGCGAGGACCTGGCGGGCGCCGGGGGCAAGCGGCTGCGGCCGACGTTGGCGTTCCGGGCGGCCGACCTCGTCGGCGCCGACCCCGAGCAGACGATGGTCGTCGCCCTGGCGGTCGAACTGCTCCACTCCGCCTCGCTCCTGCACGACGACCTGATCGACGACGCCGACACCCGCCGCGGCGGGGTGGCGGCCTTCCGGCGCTACGGCAACGTCGTCTCGGTCATGTCGGGCGACTTCATGCTCGCGCGCGTGCTCGGCCTCTTGGCCCAATCGGCCAGCCCTGCGTTCACGCAGCTGATGTCCGAGACGGCCGCGCGCATCTGCGAGGGCGAGGTGCTGCAGTTCCAGGCGGCGACGCTCGAGGCGCACGACTTCGCGACCTACCGCTCCGTCATCGAGGGCAAGACCGCGGTATTGCTCGCGGCCGCGCTCGAGGGGCCGGCGATGCTGCACGGCGCGCCCGAGGGGGCGCGCACGGCGCTGCGCCGCTTCGGCATGGCCTACGGCCGCGCGTTCCAGATGCAGGACGATCGACTCGACCTGCTCGGCGACCCGGCCCTGCTCGGCAAGCCGGTCGGTGGCGACCTGCGCGAGGGCAAGGCCACCTACCCCGTGCTCGCGCTTTTCGACCTGGGCATCGAGGAGCCGCGCGCGATCCTGCGTCGCCACGCGCGCGAGCCGGGCGACGTCGAGCGGGTGGTGGCGTTGGTGCGCGAGCACGGCACCGACCGCCGCACCGCCGAGGCCATCGCGGCCGAGGCGCGTGCCGCGATCGCGGCGCTCGAGATCTTCCCGCCGTCGCCGGCGCGCGCCGCGCTCGAGGCCCTGGCGCAGCACGAGCTCGAGCGCATCGGCTGACGCCGCGGCGTCGGGCGCGCCGGGCGCGGCGTCAGCTGCGGCGTGCCGCGGCGGCCGGCTCGCGCAGTCGCCAGGCGTGGACGGCGTCGAACACGAGCAAGAAGCCCCCTTGGACCACGACGCCGCAGCCGTGCCCGCCCCCGGCCTCGGTGCGCCAGGCCAACAGCAGCGCGACGCCGACCGCGCCGCGCGCGCGGGCGCGCCGCAACCCTAGGCCGCCGGCCAGCACGATGGCCCCGTCGATCGCCCCCCACACGAGGCACTGCACGCCGAAGGCGCGGGCCGCGGCGTCGTCGCTGGCGAGCAGGAGGGCGGCCCTGGTCGCCACGCTGAGGGCTGCCCAGGCGCCGAGCTGGCGCCCGATCTGGGCCCCTGCGACCCACGGGTCGAGCACGGCGGCAGGTGGGCGAGCGGTCCTCGACACGTCCCCAGCGTAGTCCGCGGCGGGGCGCCCGCAGCCGGACCGGGCGGACGAACCGTGCGGAGGGCCGTTCCGGGCTATGCTCGGTTCCGATGAGTCAGGCCGACCGCACGCGTGTCCTCGAGTACTTCCACCAGCACCCCGAGCGCCCTTGGCACGTGCAAGACGTGCAGCAGAAGTTGTCGATCGACGACAAGGTGGCGTTGAAGGACGTGCTCGACGAGCTCGTCACGAGCGGCGAACTGATCCGGACCCGCCGGCGTTCGTACGGTCTGCCCAAGGACATGAACCTCGCGGCCGGCCGGCTGCAGGTGACGTCGGGCGGCTACGGCTTCGTGATCGCCGACGAGCGCGGCACCAAGGACCTGTTCGTGCCGTCGGACAAGCTGCTCGGCGCGTGGGACGGCGACCGCGTGCTCGCCCGCCCCGACCCCGGCAGCTTCGAGAACGGCAAACCGGCCGGCGAGGTCGTGCGCATCGTCGCGCGCGGTCACGACCGGGTGGTCGGGACGCTCGAGTACGCGCGCGGGTACGCGATCCTGCGCCCGGATTCGGTGCGCCTGCGCGAGCGGGTGCTCCTCGCGCCCGACTCCGTCGGCGCCCTCGAGGCCGGCACCCGCATCGTCGGCAAGATGGTCTGGCCCGAGGACTCGGGCGAGAAGGAGCCCTTCGCCGAGGTCGACGAGGTCCTCGGCGAGGCCGACGACCCCGAGGTCGAGACGCGCGCGGTGATCGTCAAGTACGGTCTCGAGGACGAGTTCGACGCGGAGGTGCTGGCCGAGGCCGCGCAGTTCGGCACGACCGTGCCGAAGACGGCGCTCAAGGGGCGCACCGACCACCGCGAGGTGGCGACGTTCACCATCGACGGCGCCGACGCCAAGGACTTCGACGACGCGATCTCCGTGGAGCGCACGGGCGGCCGCGGCAAGGCGCAGCGGTACCGGATCGGCGTCCACATCGCCGACGTCAGCCATTACGTCGCCGAGGGGTCGGCGCTCGACGTGTCCGCCATGGCGCGGGCCACGTCGGTCTACCTACCGGGGCGCGTCCTCCCGATGCTGCCCGAGGCGCTCAGCAACGGTCTGTGCTCGCTCGTCGAGGGCGAGGACCGCTTGGCGCTGTCCGCCTTCGTCGACATCGACCGCGAGGGGCGCGTCCACGACGTCGCCTTCACCGAGTCCGTGATCCGCAGCGACGCGCGCCTGACCTACGACGACGTCCAGGGCTTCGCCGAGGGCGGCCGCCTCCCGGAGGGCAAGCGCAAGCTCGAGCGCGACGTCAAGGTGCTGCTCGACCTGGCCGAGGTGCTGCGCGCCGAGCGGATCGGCGCCGGGGCGCTCGATTTCGACTTCACCGAGGCGAAGGTCGACGTCGACGAGCGCGGCGACCTGCACCTCACGCCCATCCGCAGCAACGCGGCGCGGCGGCTCGTCGAGGAGATGATGCTGCTGGCCAACCGGTTGGTGGCCAAGGAGCTGCACGACGCCGGGGTCCCCACGCTGTACCGGGTCCATGAAGACCCCAGCACCGAGAAGGTCCAGATGCTTCAGAAGGCGCTCCAGCGGCTCGGGTACGAGGTCGACCTCGACGACCCGACGCCCGCCGACCTGCAGCGTGTCCTGAAGCAGGCCGCCGGCAAGCCTGAGCAGCAGATGGTGAGCGTCCTGCTGCTCCGCTCGTTGAAGCAGGCGCGCTACGCGGCCGACAACCTCGGCCACTTCGGTCTCGCCTTCGAGCACTACCTGCACTTCACCAGCCCCATCCGCCGCTACCCCGACCTGATCGTCCATCGGGTGCTGCGTGCGCGTCTGCGCAAGAAGCTCACCAAGGCGCTGCAGGGGCGCTGGGTGGAGGACTTCCCGGGCCTCGCCGAGCACGTCAGCGAGCGCGAGCGCAAGGCCGAGGAGGCCGAGCGCGACCTCACCAAGTACTTCCACGCCGTCTGGGCGCGCGACCACGTGGGCGAGCGCTTCACCGCGACCGTCACCGGCGTGACCAACTTCGGGGTCTTCCTCGCGCTGCCCAACGGCATCGAGGGCCTGATGCACGTCTCGCAGCTCGACGACGACTACTACGTCTTCCTCGAGGACAGCCTGATGCTCATGGGCAAGCACACCCGCAAGCGCTACCGCATGGGCGACCGGGTGGACGTCAAGGTGCTGTACGCGAGCCCCGTCAACCGCCAGATCGACCTGTTGCCCGGCGCCGCCGAGATGCCGGAGCCGAGCCCCGAGGTCCAGGAGGTCGCGGCGGGCCTGTCGGCCCCCAAGCCCTCGAAGCTCAAGGCGCCGCGCGACGCGGCGACCGACGCCGACGCGCCCTCGACGCAACGGGCGATTCCCGGTCGCTCCCGCCGCACCACCGGTGCGCGGGGCGCCGCCGCCGCGTCGCG
>JARGGE010000224.1 GCA_029210865.1 Trueperaceae bacterium | reverse complement strand
ATCTTCGCCACCACCAACATGACGGTCGCCGCGACCGGCGACCCGGAGGGCCGCTGGACCACCACCGTCGCGGCCGCGGTGTTCGTGGGGGTCTTCCTGTTCCGCACCCGCTACGGCTACGAGCTGCGCGCCGCCGGGCTGTCGCCCAAGGCCGCGGAGTACGCCGGCGCCCACCTGGCGCGGACCACCGTGCTCACGATGGCGATCTCGGGCGCGCTCGCCGGCCTCACCGCGACGCACTACGTGCTCGGCGGCGCGCTCGAGGACTACGCGCTGCGGCAGTCGATCCCCACCAGCGACGGCTTCGACGGCATCGCCGTGGCCCTGCTCGGCAACAACCACCCGGTGGGGATCGTCCTCGCCGCCTTCCTGTTCGGCGTGCTCAAGAACGGCGGTTCGGTCCTGAACATCACCTTCAGCGACCTCACGCGCGACGTGGTGTCGATGATCCTGGCGCTCGTCGTGCTCTTCA
The DNA here is from genome assembly GCA_029210865.1 of Trueperaceae bacterium. Taxonomy (GTDB): domain Bacteria; phylum Deinococcota; class Deinococci; order Deinococcales; family Trueperaceae; genus JAABTL01. Next base: position 4,718 of record JARGGE010000224.1, on the reverse strand, counting down.
TCGCCGCCAAGGGCTTCCTGCCCGAACGCTGGACCAACCCGCTGCGGCGCGCCTCCGCCGCCGGGGGCATCGGCCTGCCGCCACCGGACGACGCGAAGGCGGCGATGCAGGGCCCCGCGGCCTCCAGCGACCCCTCCCCACCGGCGCCCGCGGTGTCGCCGCCAGCACCCACGGCGCCGCCGGGGCCCGAGGCGCCGCCGCCGACCGATGACGCCGAGGAGGCGCGCTGATGGAATCCGTGGTGCTGCTCACGCTGATCGCCTCCGCGCTGCGGGCGACCGCGCCGCTGCTGTTCGCGGCCCTGGGCGGGCTCTTCTCGGAGCGCTCCGGTGTGGTGAACATCGCGCTCGAGGGCATCATGATCTTCGGCGCGCTCGCCGCCGCGCTCGTCACGTACTACGTCGAGCTGCCCTTCGTGCGCGACGACCCGAGCGCCGTCGTGTGGTACGCCCCGTGGGTGGGGGTGCTCGCCGCCATGGTCGTGGGCGGCATGGTCGGCGGGATCCACGCGCTGGTCTCGATCCGCTACAAGGCCGACCAGATCATCTCGGGCGTCGCGATCAACCTCATGGCGATCGGCGTCCCCGCGGTGCTGCTCACCGGGTTGTTCGGCAACTCGTCGACGTCGGCCACGATCACCAACCGCCTGCCGCGGTGGGGCGACGGCATCTTCACCTTCAGCCCGCTCGTCTTCATCGCTTTCGCGCTGGTGCCCGTCGTCTGGTTCGTCGTCTTCCGCACCCCGTTCGGGCTGCGCCTGCGGGCGGTGGGCGAGCACCCGCACGCGGCCGACAGCGTCGGCATCTCGGTGACCCGCATGCGCTACGCCGGCGTCATCCTTTCGGGCGTCCTCGCCGCGCTCGGCGGCGCCCACCTGTCGATCGGCAGCTTCAACCAGTTCATCACCGAGATGTCGGGCGGCCGCGGTTACATCGCGCTGGCGGCCTTGATCTTCGGCAAGTGGCACCCGTTCGGGCTGCTCGGTGCGGCGCTGCTCTTCGGCGCCTTCAAGGCGCTCGAGACGCAGCTCGGCGGCGGCCAGTTGCTGCCGCCCACGGTGGTGCAGAGCCTGCCCTTCATCCTGACCATGATCGTGTTGGCCGGGTTCGTCGGCCGTTCGGTGGCCCCCAAGGCCATCGGCAAGCCCTTCGAGAAAGGTTGACCGGGAGGTCCCCATGCCGTTCCCCCGCCGTTCCGGCGTCCTGCTGCACCCCACCTCGCTCCCCGGCCCGCACGGGATGGGCGAGCTCGGCCCACATGCCCTGCGCTGGCTCGACGTCCTGGCCGAGGCGGGCCAGCGCGTCTGGCAGGTGCTCCCGCTCGGCCCCACCGGGTACGGCGACAGCCCCTACCAGAGCTTCAGTTCCTTCGCCGGCAACCCCTACCTGATCAGCCTCGAGCGGCTGCGTGAGCAGGGAAGGCTCACCTTCGACGACCTGGGTGAGGACGACGGCGACCCGCGCCGCATCGACTTCGGGCCGGTGATCTCGTACCACCTCGACCTGTTGGGCCGCGCCGCCCGCACGTGGCGGGCCGAGGCCGACGACGACGAACGCGCGGCCTTCGCCGCCTTCCGGGCCCGGCACGCCCCTTGGCTCGAAGACTTCACGCTCTTCATGGCGATCAAGGAGGCCCACGGCGGTCGGCCCTGGGCGGAGTGGCCGGCCCCGCTGCGCGACCGCGAGGCGGCGGCCCTCGCCCAGGCCCGGGTCGAGCACGCCGACGCGATCTTCCGGCAGGCGCTCTGGCAGTACTGGTTCGACGCCCAGTGGCAGGCGGTCCGGTCGCGCGCCGCCGACCTGGGCATCGCCATCCTGGGCGACGTGCCCATCTTCGTCGCCTACGATTCGGCCGACACCTGGGGCGACCAGGCGCTCTTCCACCTCGACGATGCCGGACAACCCACCGTCGTCGCCGGCGTCCCGCCCGACTACTTCTCCGCGACGGGCCAGCGCTGGGGCAACCCGCTCTACTGCTGGAAGCGCCACGCCGAGCAGGGGTACGCCTGGTGGATCGCCCGCGTGCGCCGCACGCTCGAGCTGGTCGACGTGCTGCGCATCGACCACTTCCGCGGCTTCGAGGCCTTCTGGGAGATCCCCGCCGACGAACCCACCGCCGTCAAGGGGCGCTGGGTGAAGGGGCCGGGGCAGCCGCTGTTCGACGCGCTGCGGGCGGCGCTGGGCGAGCTGCCGATCGTCGCCGAGGACCTGGGCGTCATCACCGCCGGCGTCGAGCAGCTGCGCGACGACAACGCGCTGCCCGGGATGAAGGTGCTGCAGTTCGCCTTCGCGGGCGACGCCACCGACCCCTACCTGCCGCACAACTACCCGACCAACTCGGTCGTCTACACGGGCACCCACGACAACGACACCACCGTCGGCTGGTACGCCCAGGCGCCTGAGAAGGAGCGCGACCACGTGCGCCGCTACCTGGCCCGCGACGACGCGCACGTGGCCTGGGAGCTGTGGCGGCTGGCGCAGGCGTCGGTCGCCGACACGGCGGTCGCGCCGCTGCAGGACCTGCTCCAGCTGGGCCCCGAGGCGCGCATGAACGTGCCCGGCGCCGCCTCGGGCAACTGGGGCTGGCGCTTCACTTGGGACGACCTGCCCGACTGGCTGGCCCCGCAGCTGCGCGCGATGGCGACGGTCTACGGACGCGTCGACGCCGGCCAGGGCGGCGACACGCCCTACCGCCAGTCGACCACCGGCGACGAGCGGGGCGACGAATAGGCGCGCGGCGCAGGCGCCGGGCCGGAGGCCCGCGCCGTCCGCGCCGGCTTCGGGCGTGCGGCGGTCGCGGAGCGACCGCTACGCGGCGCAGGCGCCGGGCCGGAGGCCCGCGCCGTCCGCGCCGCGCGTCTTCGCCGCGCGTCAGGTGCGGAAGAGCACGTCCTCGCGCCGGAAGGAGGCGTTCGCGAGCACGAGCAGCAACGCCACCATCGCGGCCATGACCAACCAGGTGATGCCGATCGCCGAGGCCGTGGCGGAGCCCTTGACCACGTCGTCCATCAGGACCATGGCGTTGTAGACCGGGATCCAGTACGCGGCGTCGCCGGTGCCGATCAGTTCGCGGAACTGCAGCGCGATGGCGGGCACCAGCAGCACGAACGACATGGGCGCCACGTACGTCTGCGCCTCCTTGAAAGAGCGCGCGAAGAGCGTGACGGTGAGCAGCAGCGCCGCGACCACCGCCGCGAGCAGCAGCGCCGACACGAGGAGCAGCCCGATCGTGGCGGGCGTGATCGTGAGGGTGCCGCCCATCATCGAGGCCATCTCGCCGCCCTCGCCACCGATCAGCGGCAGGAAGATCCGCCGCAGCACGGTGCCACCGAGCACGAAGCCGACGATCGCCATGACCGCCGCCGAGAGGCCGAAGGTCATGACCGCCAGGAACTTGCCGAAGACGACCTCGGTGCGCCGCACCGGCGCCACCAGGAGCACCTCGAGCGTGCCGCGCTCCTTCTCGCCGGCGGTGGCGTCGATCGCGGTCATCTGCCCGCCCGTCAGCGTCCAGATGGCGATGAAGAAGGGGATCAGCCAGGCGAGCTGCCCGGAGCTGCGCTCGGCCTCGGTGGAGGCGTCGGCGCTCGCCACGGCGATCGGGCGGAGGACGGCGGGGTCGAGGCCCGCCTCGCGCAGCCGGTCGGCCACGAGCGACTGCGTGTAGGCGTCGACCGCCCCGCGCAGCTTGCCGCCGTTCAGCTCGCCGCGCAGGTTGCCGGTCTTGGCCACGATCGTGACCTCGGCGGCGCGGCCTTCGGTGAGCGCCTCGGCGAAGCCAGCCGGCGCGATCAGGCCCGCCGAGTAGGTCCCCTCGCGGACGGCCGCGAGGGCGTCGGGGACGTCGATCAGGACCGCGTTCTGGGCCTCGGCCAGCGCGACGAGCTCGTCGGGCAACTCGGCCAGGCCCTCGACGGCGAGCTCGGTGACGGTGGTGGTCTCGCGCTCGAAGAGCCCGCCCAGGAGCAGCGGCAGACCGAGCATCATGACCGGCAGCAGCACCAGCGGGATGACGAGGTTCGAGACGATCGCGCGGGTGTCGCGCAGGGTCGAGAGGATCTCCTTGGCCGCGATCCGGCCCACGTAGACGGGCCTCATGCCGCCACCCCCGCGGCGACCGCCGCGTCGTCGGCGAGGCCGGAGCGGCGCACCAGCTCGAAGAAGGCGCGCTCGAGGTCGGGGGCGCCGGCGGCGGCCGTCAACCCGGCCACGGTGTCGTCGGCGACGACGCGCCCGCGGAAGAGCACCGCGACCCGGTCGCACAGCTCCTCGACCTCGCCCATGACGTGGGTGGAGTACACGACCGCGCGCTCCTCGCCGGGGTAGGCGCGGCAGAAGTCGAGCACCGCGCGGCGCGCCATGACGTCGAGGCCGCTCGTCGCCTCGTCGAAGAACAGCACCGGCGGGTCGTGCAGGACCGCCCGCGCGACGACGATCTTCTGCTTCATCCCGGTCGAGTAGGCGTCGGTGCGCTTGTCGAGGACGCCGCCCAGGTCGAGCAGGGCGTCGAGCGCCTCGATGCGCGCGCACGCCGCCTCGACCAGGTCGCGCGCCCGCAGCTCTCCGCGGGCCACGAGCGCCGCCTGGGCGGTGGCGTCGAGCTGCGCGAGCGGATCGGTGCGGACGCTCGCGCTCAGCTCCCCCACTCTCCCTGCACCGTCTCGAGCCCCGAGGGGTCGATGCGGCGCCCCGCCGTCCAGCCGCCGTCGACCACCAGCG
>JARGGE010000223.1 GCA_029210865.1 Trueperaceae bacterium | reverse complement strand
GTGGAAGGCCGCGTCGTCGCGCAGGACATGGTCGGACGGCAGCACCAGCAGCAGCCCGCCGGGGTCGTCGGCCGCGACGATCAGCGCCGCGGCGCAGATCGCCCAGCTCGAGACCAACCTCGCGAACCTCGAGGCCCGTCTCGCCGACACCGAGATCGTCGCCCCGTTCGCCGGCGTGGTCACCGCCGTCGCCGTCAAGTCCGGCGACCTCGTCGGTTCGCAACCGGTCCTCACCGTCGCGGACACGTCGCGGTTGCGGGTGCGGGGGCGCTTCGACGAGAACCGCGCCGCCGAGCTCCTCGTCGGTCAGGACGCGGTCATCGTCCCGGACGCCGACACGCGCCAGCGACTCACCGCGCGCGTCGACCGGATCAGCCCGGTCACCGTCCGCGACGGCGGCAACCCGCAGGTCACGGCCGAGCTCGTCTTCGCCGGCGACGCGCCGCTCGACGCCGCGTTCGCCCGCCCGGGCGCCACCGTCACCGTCCGCGTCGAGGTCCGGCGCGTCGAGGACGCGCTGCTGGTGCCGCTCGAGGCGATCACGGAGGGCGCGGACGGCTCCTTCGTCTACCGGGTCGACGCCGCCGACGGCACCAACGGCGTCGTCCGGCGCGTTTCGGTCGAGGTGCTCGAGCGCAACCCGACGGTGGCCGCGGTGGTCGCCGACGGGCTCGACGCCGGTGACCTGATCGCGCTCATCGCCCTCGACGAGCTGACCGACGGCGACGCCGTCGCGTTCCCGCCGGTGGTCGGGGGGGCCGGCAGCGGTGGCTGACGCCGTCGCGACGGCCCCCGCCCCCGCCACGGTTCCTTCCGTCGCAGGCCCGCACGGCGGCGACACCGTCATCGCCGCCCGTGGGCTGCGGAAGACGTACGTGCTCGGTGGCGGCGTCGAGGTCCACGCGCTGCGCGGCCTCGACCTCGACGTGCGCCGCGGCGAGTACGCGGCCATCATGGGGCCCTCCGGCTCGGGCAAGAGCACGCTCTTGCAGATCCTCGGCTGCCTCGACCTGCCGACCTCCGGCTCCTACGTCCTGGCCGGCGACGAGGTGGCCACGCTCGACGAGGACGCGCTCTCGACCATCCGCAACCAGCGCATCGGCTTCGTCTTCCAGGCGTACAACCTGCTCGGCCGGGCGACCGCGCTCGACAACGTGGCGCTGCCGCTGCTCTACCGCGGGCTGCCGCTGCGCGAGCGGCGCGCCCGCGCGCTCGAGGCGCTCGAGCGCGTCGGCCTGGGCGACCGCACCCACCACCGGCCGAACGAGCTCTCGGGCGGGCAGAAGCAGCGCGTCGCCATCGCGCGGGCGCTGGCGACCGAGCCCGACATCCTCCTCGCCGACGAGCCCACCGGCAACCTCGACTCGCGCACCGGCGACGAGATCCTCGGGCTGTTCGACGACCTCCACCAGGAGGGGCGCACCATCCTGATGGTCACCCACGAGAGCGACGTCGCCGAGCACTGCGAGCGCATCATCCGGATCCGCGACGGGGTGGTCGAGGCGTCCGAGGCGGTGGCGCAGCGCCGCCGCCCGGGGCACGCCGAGCCCGCGCCCACGGGGGCCTGACCGTGCTGCTCGAGAACCTCAAGACCGCGCTCGAAGCGCTCTTCGGCAACCGCCTGCGCTCGCTGCTCACGCTCTCGGGCGTGGTCATCGGCGTCTTCGCCGTCACCACCACGATCAGCCTCGGGCAGATCGCCACGGCCGGCATCACCGGCGAGCTGCAAGCCTTCGGCGCGCAGTCGCTGTTCGTGTCGCGCATCTTCGACGACCCCACGTCCGAACCCTTCAGCGACGACGACATCGACGCGCTCTCGCGCCTCCCCATCGAGATCCTGCGCCAGCGCTCGACGAACGTCTGGGCGGTGGCCGACGAGGAGCGGGTGCGGCTGGGGCTCAACGGCACCACCGCCAACGCCCCTCAGATCGACCGGACGATCGACCTCGACCGGGGCCGTTTCTTCGACGAGGGCGACGCCGTGCGCGGCGCGCCGGTGATCGTGCTCTCGGCGGACGCCGCGGAGGAGCTCTACGGGGGCGCCGCCACCGCGGTCGGCCGCGAGCTGGTCATCGAGACGAGCGGCGGCAACCGCAGCTTCTACACCGTCATCGGCGTCAAGAAGCGCATCTCGGGGGCGCTGGGCGCCTTCGCCAACGACCTCTCCGGCGACGTCCCGCTCGAGAGCCTCTACCGCGACGTGCCCGGGCTCACCCGCGGCCGCTACGACTTCATGCCCATCACGATCGCGCTCGACCGCGACGCCAGCGCCATCGAGCGGCAGGTGCGCGCGATCCTCGACCGCCGCCGCGACCCCGAGAGCTACCAGATCCAGTCGATCGAGGGGGCGCTCTCGCTCTTCAACACCATCACCGTCATCCTCCAGGCGCTCCTGGGCGGCATCGGCGGCATCAGCCTGCTCGTCGGCGGCATCGGCATCCTGAACATCATGCTGGTCAGCGTCACCGAGCGCACCCGCGAGATCGGCCTGCGCAAGGCGCTGGGCGCCAAGCCGCGCACGATCCTGCAGCAGTTCCTGATCGAGGCGGTGGTGCTCACCGTCATCGGCGGCCTCGCCGGGGTCGCCCTGTCGATCGCCTCGCTGTGGGCCGTGGTGGCGGCCGTCCCGTTCCTCGACGTCTTCGTCCTCAACCCCTGGGTGATCGCGCTGGCGCTGGGGGTGTCGGTGGCGACCGGGGTCATCTTCGGCGTCTGGCCCGCCCGGCGGGCGGCGGCGCTCTCGCCCATCGAAGCGCTGCGCTACGAGTGATGCCCGCGGGCCGCACGTCGGGGCGGCCGTCGCGGTGACATGGTGGGCGTTCGCGCTGGCCGCCGGCCTCGCCAGCGCCCTGAACGTGGCAGCCTCGAAGCGGCTCGTCGCGCGGATGCGCCCCGCCCTGCTCGGCGGGGTGGTGCACCTGACCGGCGGGCTGCTCTGCCTGATCGCGCTGCCGCTCGTGGGCGCCGACCTGGCGCCGGCGGGCGCGCGCGTCCCCGAGCTGGTGCTCATGACCGGCGTGTACGTCGCCGGCAACCTGCTCTACTTCACGGCGCTCGCGCGCACGCAGCTCTCCGAGATCGATCTGTTCCTGCGCTCCTCGGCGCTGTGGACCGTCGTGGGCGGCACGGTCGTCCTGGGTGAGCGCTTCCCCGCCCTCGCCTTCGTGGGCGCGGCGCTCGTGCTGGTCTCGCTGGTGACGGTCGCGCAGCGGCCGGCGCGGCTGCGCTTCTCGGCCGCGCAGAGGCTGGCGCTCGCGGCAGCGGTCGCCTTCGGCGTCGGGAACGTCGTCGACAAGGCGATCAGCGCGCCCTTCGACCCGCTCGGCTACACGGCGCTCAACCTGGTCCTCACGGGGATGGGGATGCTCGCGCTCGCGCGCCCGCGGCGCGCCGAGCTCGCGGCGCCGGCCCTATGGCGGCCCACCGCCTGGATCGTGGCGACGACCTTCGCGGCCACCCAGTGGCTGCTCGTCCTCGCCTTCGCGGCCGGCGGCACGGCCGGCGGCGTCATCCTGGTGGCGCAGGTGCGGTTGGTGGTCCTGACGGGGGTCGGGGTGGTCTGGCTCGGCGAACGCGACCGGGTGGGGCGCAAGCTGCTCGCCGCCGCCCTGATGGTGACGGGGGTGGCCGCGCTCGTCGCGGGGGGCTGACGCCCCCGCGCGCGGGCGCGGGCGATCAGCGCAGGAGCGCGAGGAAGACGCCGGCGGCGACCGCCGAACCGATGACGCCGGCGACGTTCGGCCCCATCGCCGCCATGAGCGGGTTGACGCGCCCCTGGGTGTGCTCCGCGACGAACGTCTGGACCACCCGCGCCGACATCGGCACGGCCGAGACACCCGCCGCACCGATGCACGGGTTGATGCGTCGGTCGCGGGGCAGGAAGACGTTCAGGAGCTTGGCGAACACGATCCCGCCAGCGGTGCTGAAGGCGAAGGCGACCGCCCCGAGCGCGAGGATGAAGAGGGTCTGCGGGCGCAGGAAGGTGTCGCCGTTCATCGTCGCCCCGATCACCAGGCCGAGCAGGATGGTGACGACGTTGATGAGCGGACCCGAGGCGGTCTTGGCGAGGCGGTCGGTCACGCCGGACTCGCGCAGCAGGTTGCCGAACATCAGCAGCCCCACGAGCGGCGCCGCCGGCGGGATCGCCAGCGAGACCAGGACGGTGATGACGATCGGGAACAGGACCACCGCGGTGCGCGAGACCTCGAGCTCGGCGGCCACCGGGATCTCGCGCTCGGCCGGGGTCGTCAGCAGCCGCAAGATGGGCGGCTGGATCACGGGCACCAGCGCCATGTAGCTGTACGCGGCCACCGCGACGGCGCCGAGCAGCTCGGGCGCCAGGATGGCGGTGAGGAAGATCGAGGTGGGCCCGTCGGCGCCGCCGATGATGCCGATCGAGGCCGACTCCCGCACGCTGAAGCCGAAGAGGTAGTGGGCGCCGAGCGCCGCGACGAAGATGCCGACCTGCGCCGCGGCCCCCAGCAGGAGCATGAGCGGGCGCGCCAGCAGCGGCCGGAAGTCGGTGAGCGCGCCGACCCCCAGGAAGATGAGGGGCGGCAGGAGCTCGGTCGCGATCCCGGCGTCGTAGATGAGCTGCAGCAGCGGCACGTGGCCGCCGGTGGCGACGGCCGTGCTCGACGCCGCGAGGTTGGCGTTCGGCAGGTTGGCGAGGACGGCGCCGAACCCGATCGGGACGAGCAGCAGCGGCTCGTAGTTGCGGGTCACCGCCAGGTAGATGAGCACGCCGGCGACGACGAACATGACGCCGTTCGTCCACCCGAGCGCCGCGAAGCCGCTCCCTTGCAGCAGCGCGCTCCAGGCCTCCACGTCAGCCGCCGGTCGTCGCGATCGAGACGATCGGCTCGCCCGCGCGGACCTCGTCGCCCAGGCGCACGTGGACCCGCGCGACGGTGCCGGCCACCGGCGTGCGCACGTCGTGCTGCGCCTTCATCGCCTCGACCGCCGCCACCACCTGACCGGCCACCACCGCCTCGCCCTCGCGCACCTTCAGCGCGACGACCTCGACGGTGCCACCGAAGGGCGAGTAGATCGGGGTCGTGGCGGGCGCGGTGGCGCCCGTAGGCGCCACGGCGGGCGGCGCCGGCGGCGGGCCGGCGAGCGGCGGCGGCGACCAGGCGCCCGGCGGATCGCGGGGGGCCGCATGGGGATCGGGCGGCGCGTAGGGGTCGGACG
>JARGGE010000222.1 GCA_029210865.1 Trueperaceae bacterium | reverse complement strand
TGGCGAAGAAGCTGCCGTCCGGCGCGCTCCCCTGCAGCCGGTAGGCGTACTCGGTGTCGGGCTCGAGACCGCGCAGCAAGACGCGGTGGTCGCGGTGGGCGCCGCCGCCCATGTCGGCGTCGAGCGCGAGCTGGCCGAAGCCCTCGTCCTCGCCGAAGACGACCACGCAGGCGAGGTCGATATGCGTGGTCACCAGGAGCGTCGCCGACGTCGCCGTGACCTCGCTCATCGCGATCGGCCCGTCGACCACGTCCTCGACGGGGAGCGAGACGAGCGGCTGGGCCGCGGCGACCGCAAGCAGCAGCGCCATGAACAGGGCGGACGGGAGGCGCGCGATGGGGTGCATGGTCCGAGCATGACGCGGGGGAGCGGTGCCGAATGATGCTCAGTTGACGGAACCGCCCACCGTCGTCGCCCAGGATGAGGGAACGAGCGGCGCCCGCGAGGCGGCCCGCCCCCGAGAGGCAGGAACCCATGAAAGCCATCTGGAACGGACACGTCATCGCCGAATCGGACGCCACGGTCGTGGTGGAGGGCAACCACTACTTCCCGCTCGATGCGGTGGACGCCACCGTCCTGCGCCCGAGCGACACCACCACCACGTGCCCCTGGAAGGGCGCCGCCAGCTACTTCTCGCTGGAGGTGGGCGGCCGGGTCAACCGCGACGCCGCCTTCACCTACCGGGACCCCAAGCCCGCCGCGTCCGAGATCCAGGGCCACGTGGCGTTCTGGCGCGGGGTCGAGGTGGTGGGGTCCTGAGCTGAAGGCCGTCGCGCCGAGCTGGAACCGCCACGCGCGCCTCCGCGCCGCCGACGCCCACCCGATCGGCACGGTCGTCTACCTGAACGGCGTCGCCGCCTCGGGCAAGAGCACCCTCGCGCGGGGCCTCCAGGTCGCTTGGCCCACGCCTTGGCTGCACGTCGGGCTCGACTGGCTCAGCGGGACGATGCCGGACCGCTTCCTGGGCTCCGGGCCCGAGGCCGACCTGGGCGCGCGCTGGGTGACCGGCCCCGACGGGCGACTCCTGCGCGTCGACCCCGGCCCCCACGGCGTCCGCCTGCTCCAGGGCCTTCCGCGGTTGGCGGCGGCGCTGGCGCGCGCCGGCAACGACGTGATCGTCGACAACGTCCTGCTCTACCCGTGGCGGACGCGCGACGGGGCCATCGCGCTGGACGGCGTGCCCCCGCATCTGGTGGAGGTCCGCTGCCCGCTCGAGATCGCCCAAGCCCGAGCTCGGGCGCGCGACGGCGCTGCCGAGATCGGGATGGTGGACGCCACGTACGCCACCACGTACGCCGGCGACCGGTACGACCTGCGGATCGACACGGGAACGATGGAGCCGGAGGCTTGCGTCGCGCGGTTGGCCGCGTACCTCAGGAGCGGGGAAACGCCGACGGCCTTCGCGGCGCTCCGGGCTGGCTAGCTGGGCGACCGCCCCACCAGCCGATCGAGCCCTGCCAAGCGGGGCACGTGGCGGTCTGGCGTGGTGTCGAGGTGGTGGGCTCCTGAGCTGAAGGCTAGGGCGACGCGCGGCCGCGCTTCGCGGCCATCTTGCGTTGCCCGGACGGCGACGCACTATCGTGGGGTCATATGGCCGCGCCCAGGGCAGCGCTCGCGCTGCGAGCGGGCGACGGGGCGTGTCGCTTCCGGAGGGAACCGTGCGCCGACCCGCCGTCTCGTCCGTTCGCTCGCCCGCCCGCAGCCTCGTCCTCGGCACGCTCCTGGCGCTCGCGCTCTCCCTGCTCGTCGCATGCAGCGGCCCGGTCGCCGGCGTCCGGATCGACGTCGGCAGCGCCGCGGTGGCCGTGCTACGTGGCGGCAGCGTCGACGTCGACCTCACGCTGACACGCACGGGTGGGGCGACCGGTCCGGTCGTGCTGTCCGTCGCGGGGCTGCCGGCGAACGTCTCCGCGTCGTTCGCGCCCGCCGCGCTCGACGGCGCAGCCCTGAAGAGCGTGCTGACGCTGACGGCAGCGGTGGGTGCTGCCGAAGGCTCTTCGTCCGTGACGATCACCGCAGCCGGTGGCTCGCTCGCCGACGACACGCCCCTCGCGCTCGAGGTCACCAGCCTGGCCGTCAGCGGGCGGATCGAGGGCTTGTTGGGCGACCCGGTCGGCGGCGTCACCGTGTCAAGCCAGGGCGCCACGACCGTCACCGACGCCGAGGGTGGTTTCGAGTTGGAAGGGCTTTCCGTGCCCTACGACCTGACGGCCAGCAGCCCGATCGGGACCGGCGCCGTCCACGTGTTCGAAGGGTTGACCGCCGCGGCGCCCGTCATCGTCCCGTCGTTCGTACTCGCGCTCGGCGCGGCGCCGACGCCCATGCAGGCGGGGTTGACGGGCAGCGTGCTGCGCGGCGCGACGGTGGCGGCCGAACATCAGGTGATCGTCTGCGTCGAGGGGCTGGAGCGCGCGACGTTCGGTTGCGACAAGGTCGGCGCTGGCGAAACGGAGTACGCGGTCACCGCGTCCTGGTTCGGGCCCACCACCGCGCAGGCACGCGTCCACGCGCTCCATGGCGCCTTCCAGGCCGACGGGACGCCCATGGACTTCCTGGGCTACGAATCCTTCGACGTCGTGCTCGTCAACGGGAACATCGTCGAGCAGGACCTCGCCCTGGAGACCGTCGCCAGTCTGACCCTCCGAGCGGAGCTCGTGCCGAGCGCCGGGCAGACCCTGCAGGAGGTCCGCGGCTCCGTCCGCTTCGGGCGGTACTTGTCCATGCCGGTGTTCACGACCGCCACCGTCAATGCCTACGTCGACGTGCCGATGCCCTCCGTGGCGAACGCCAGCTTCGATCTCTTAGCCACCGCCACAGGTCCCGCAGGCACGTCGCGGGCATGGGTCGTCGACGAAGGTGCGACGGCCAGTGACGTCCTACCGCCCGCGCCGATGCAGCTCACCATGCCGGCGGACGGTGCGCTAGGTGTCGACCTCACGACGCCGTTCGGGTCGTTCGGCCCCGCCGCCACCCGAACCTACCGGTTCACGGGCGCCGGCCCCAGTCTTGCCATCACGACGACGCGCACGTCCGTGACGCTGCCGGACCTCGTCACCGCCGGGTTCGCGATCCCAGCAGGCGCCACCTACGGTTGGTCCGTCGTGGGCCACGGTGACGGCCCGATCGGCGAACCCAACGTCGGTGGCCTGGCCGACTACTTGCGGCCAGACATCCAATGGGTCTACGGCGGTCCGGGCTTCGGTCGCGACGGAACGTTCACGTCGCCGGCCGTAGAGCGCGCGTTCACCTTCGCGCCCTGAGCGATCCGGGTTCGGATCGCTCCCGAACCACGAGCCGGTCGGGCCCCGCCACGTCGAACCGCAGCGTGGGCGCGAGCGCGTTCGGCGGGCAGACCGCCAAGCACTGCAGGCACGCGACGCACTCACCGCCACCGACGCGCGCGCCGGCCTGGACCATCGCCGCGACATCGACGCCCATCGCGCAGACCGCGTTGCACGCCCGCGAGGCGCACACCGCGCAGGCCCCGGGGTCGCCCGCGATCTTGAGGAGCGCCGGTCGCGAGGTGGTGCGCAGGATGACCGCCACCGGGCATGCGAGCTTGCAGAAGGCGCGGTTGTCGCGGTGGCGCACCGCGAGCGTCACGCCGAGCGTCCAGTAAGCAAGGTTGCCGATGACGAACCAGACGACCGCGTCGGCCCCCACCGCACCGCGGTCGTACCCGAAGGCGAGCACGAGCGCCGCGACGCCGACGACGACGGCCAACAGGTGCGCCGTCCGCCACGGCCGTCGCGGACCGGCGGGCCACGCCGCGCCGCGATCGAACGGCAGCTGGTCGAGCAGCGCCGCGGTCCAGCACGCCCAACCGCACCAGAGGCGGCCGGCCGCGAGCGGCACCGCCAGCTTCCCGAGCAGGTAGTGGGTGACCGGGCCGACGACCACGCCGGTGAGCACGCCGAACACGAGCCCTTCGATCTGAGCGTTGCGCGCGAGCGCCACCGAAACGGCGAACAGCGAGGCACCCACGAGGCCGATCACGACGCGTCGGACCTTGAGCAGCACGCGCTTGGCGGCCTCCCCCGACTCGATCCGCGCGAACTCCGCGAGCGCATCGGCGTTGGCGCGCTCTTCGCCGTGCGGCACCACAGCGCCCTCGCGGTCGAGGCGCCGCAGGTAGGCGTCCGCGTCGGCGTCCTCCATGGCGGCCACCCGTGGCAGCACCGAGATGGCCCCGAAGACCCTCGCCCACGCGAGCAGGGCCCGCACGCGCCACGATGGCCGATGCGTCGGTGGCACGACGCCGGCGGCGCGAATCCGCGCCTCGGCCTCGGCCGCGTGGCGCCGCTCGGCGTCGGCGAGGCGGGCGTACACCCGGCGTCGTCGGGCGCTGCGATCGAGCCCCGCCAGGCCGTCGAAGAGCGCGGCGCCGTCGCGCTCGTCGCGCCAGTCGGCGAGGTCGTGGCGTACAGCGGCAGGGACCTGGTGGGTGGTGGGCACGGGGGCTCCGACGTGGCGTCCGCCATGGACGGCGCGCGCCATCGGGTCCAGGCTAGCGGCCGTCGAGCCGGGCGCTACGGTAAGGCGTCCCGGGTGCCTCCGTGGGACCCTCGCTGCCGGCCTTCGTGCGTGCGAGGTTGGCAGGCGACCCGAAGATCACGACCGGCGAGCGCGCCAGACCGCGTCGACGATGGCCAGCACCACGCCGCTGCCGATCAGGCCATACCCGAGCCAACGCTCGTCGCCGAACGCGATGCCCGCGACGACGAGGACGAAGGCGACGGCGGCCAGTGGCGTCAGACGGCCCCGCGAACGCCCGCGCACGGACGGTATGAACAGGAGCGCGGCCATGGCCACGGCGCCGATCAGCGCGACGACGATGTACGTGCCTCGAGGGCTCATGCGTCCTCCATGGGCGGTCCATCTCAATGATGCATCCGCCGCGGGACGGGACGCGCGTCGGTTGACCTGTCCCGCCATGAGGCGTACACTTCGCGTTCGGTGGGCTTGGGTCGTTAGCTCAACTGGCAGAGCAGCTGACTCTTAATCAGCGGGTTGTAGGTTCGAGTCCTACACGACCCACCATTTGCCGTCCAGGACAGCGTCTCTCGGGTTTCGGGGAGCGGTCTTGGGCGGCGGTTTCTTGGGCTTCCGTTGCTTGGTAATCAGCCCCAAGTTCGACACTTTGACCTGACCTGATCACCCGCGTTCCGTTTGGGACGCGGGTTCTCCCTTGTCGCGAG
>JARGGE010000221.1 GCA_029210865.1 Trueperaceae bacterium | reverse complement strand
ACCCGCCGCGACGAGCATCACGACCACCTGATCTGCCGCGGGTGTGGCGCCATCTTGGAGTTTGAAGACGCCCGCATCGAGGCCTTGGTCTTGATGTCGACGGCTTGGAAGCCGGGCCGGTCGGTGTCGACGACGAAGCCGAGCACGCGGCCGTCGCCGCCCTCTTCGCGCGCCCAGACGATCGCGACGTCCGCTCGCGAGCCGCTCGTGATCCAGCGCTTGACGCCCGTGATCACCCAGTCGTCGCCGACGCGTCGGCAGCGGGTCCGCATCGCACCGGGGTCGCTGCCGGCGTCCGGTTCGGTGAGCCCGAAGCACCCGACCGCGTCGCCCGAGGCGAGGCGCGGGAGCCAGGACCGCTTGACCTCCTCGCGCGCCCAGCGCTGGATGGGGTACATGACGAGGCTCGACTGGACGCTGACGAAGCTGCGCAGGCCCGAGTCGACGTACTCGATCTCGCGGTTGAGGAGGCCGTAGGCGGTGGCGCTCGCGCCCGCGCCGCCGTAGGCTTCGGGGAAGGTGACGCCCAGGAAGCCCTGGGCGCCCAGGCGCGGCGCGAGGTCGGCGGGGAGGGTGCCCTCGGTCCACCAGTCGGCGACGTGGGGCAGCAGTTCGCCGCGCACGTACTCGCGGACGCCGTCGCGGATCATCCGCTCTTCGGGGTCGAGGGTGGCGTCGAGGTCGTAGAAGTCGTCGAGACGAACGCCGGTCGGGGTGGTCATGGTCGCGTGTGCGCGCGGTCAGCCGTCGCCGAACAGGCGCCGCAGCGCGTCCTCCTTGGTCGTCGTGCGGACGGGGTGCCAGCGGCCGTCGTCGTGCGCGGTGGCACGGCCGGCGCTTGCCAGCGAGGCGAGGGCGGCCTCGATCGTGTCGATGGCCAGCTCCTCGTAGTGGTGTTCGTCGATGGACCGCTGCAGCTCGCGCACGGTGGCGCCGTGGGTGCCGGCGCGCTCGAGCGCCTCGAAGACCCACTCGTCGACGGTCATGCCGTCATCCTACGACGGGCCGCGAGGGACGACGCCCGCTTCGCCCGACGGTCGATCGGCGGACGAGGCCACGGTGCGGGTGCCCGCCGTCAGGTCGCCCCAGGTCGTCGTCGGCCGCATCGAGACGACGTGCACCGGGCACACGTCGACGCAGGCGTCGCAGCCGACGCAACGGTCGGGTTCGAGCTCGATGCGCATCGCGCCCTGGGCGCCGCGGACGCCGCCGACCCCGCCGGTCGGTCCGCCGTCAGGCGCCTCGTCGAACACCCGCCGGATGGCGTCGGTGGGGCAGACGCGGGTGCAGGCGGGGCAGAAGATGCAGCCGTCGGCGACGACCGGCAGCGGCCACGGCACGGTCGCCGCGGCGTCCAGGTCGGCCACCTCGAGCGCACGCAGGCGCCTCAGGTGCTCGGTCGGCAAGGCGACCCGGCCGTCGTCGCGCGGCGCCTCGGGTGCGAGCCGTTCGAGCGGCGCCATCACGGCGCCGCCGGCCAGCTTCACCTGGCTCCAGCCGGACCGGAGCAGGTCGCGCCGCGATAGCGCCCGAGGGTCGACGCTCGGGTCGAGGCGCTCGGTCTCGACGACGTCGACGTCGAGCGGGCGCCCGTGCACCGCGAGCAGGGCCGCGGCGCTGGCGATGGTCTCCGCGATCCGTTCGGGCACCTCGGGACCGCCGACGTCGCAGTCGCCGCAGGGACCGCGGCCGAGCGTGACCCGCTCGGCGTTGGCGCCCATGCGCACCAGGTCGCTCGCCTCCAGGCGCGCCAGGCACGGGACGGAGGCGGCGTCGCCGGCGACGCGCGAGCAGCGCACGTCGCGGGCGATCGGGTTGGCGCCCCGAGGGGCGAGCGCGTGGGTGGGGCAGGCCGCGACGCACAGCCCGCAGCCGGTGCAGTCGATCTCGTCGATGACGACGGTGCGCGTGATCCGGATCGCGTCGTGCGGGCACGCGTCCGCGCACGCGGTGCAGCGCGCGCCATGGTGCACCAGACAGGTCTCGGGCGTGAACTCGGGCGTCGCGTCGGCGCGCCGGAAGGCCCAGGCCAGCACGTCGCGCAGCACGCTAACGCTCCGTGTAGAGCTCGGTGCGGCCCGGCGAGAGCGTCTCGGGGAAGAGGGTGGCGTCGAGGTACGCGTCGAAGCCCTCGAAGTCCACCTGTTGCTTCTGGTCGGACAGCGCCACTGCCGGGTTGGGGTGGACCTCGAGCATGATGCCGTCGGCCCCGACGGCCAGCGCCGCCTTGGTGAGCGGGACCAGCAGGTCGCGCCGACCGCCGGAGTGGGTCACGTCGACGAGCACCGGCAGGTGCGTCTCGAGCTTGGCGAGCGCCACGGCCGAGACGTCGAGCGTGTTGCGCGTGAAGCGCTCGAAGGTGCGGATGCCGCGCTCGCAGAGGATGACGTTCGGGTTGCCCTCGTGCAGGAGGTACTCGGCGGCCATGACCCACTCCTCGATGGTCGCCGACAGACCGCGCTTGAGGAGCACCGGCAGCTTCGACCGACCGACGGCCTTGAGCAGTCGGAAGTTCTGCATGTTGCGCGCGCCGATCTGGATCACGTCGACGCTGCGCTCGAACACGGGCAGGTCGGCGGCGTCCATCAGCTCGGCCACGAACTTCAGTCCGTGCGCGTCGCACGCGGCGCGACCGAGCCGCAGCCCCTCCTCGCCGAGGCCCTGGAAGCTGTAGGGGTCGGTGCGCGGCTTGTACGCGCCCCCGCGGAACAGGCGCACCCCGCGCGAGGCGACGTGGGCGGCGGTAGCCTCGACCTGCTCGCGCGACTCGATCGCGCACGGGCCGGCGACGAGCACCGCGGGGTGGTCGCCGCCGATCGGTACGTCGCCGACCCAGACGACCGTGTCCGCGCGGTGGTGGCGCCTCGAGGTGAGGTACTGGACCTTGTCCTGCTCCTCCTCGAGCTGCATCGAGGCCTGGAAGACCTGCTTGAGGAGGCTCTTGACGGTCGCGTCGGAGAAGGGGCCGTGGTTGGCGGCCACGAGCGCATCGAGCATCGCCTGCTCGCGGACGGGGTCGTAGTGCGAGCGGCCCTGGGCGGTCTGCAAGCGCCCGATCTCCTCGGCCACCTGGGCACGTGCCGACAGGCGCTCGAGGAGCTCGAGGTTCAGGGCGTCGATGCGCGCGCGCAGCGCGGTGATCTGGTCGTCCATGCGGTCCTCCGGGCGCCGGCGGCGCGTGGGGCGGGCGCTCGTGCGCCGGTCAGGCGGGCGGTTCGGCGGCGGTCGTGCGCTCGCCGCGCCGCTCGGCGGCGGCGACGACGAAGATCGAGACCTCGTACAGGACGAGCAGCGGGAGCGCCACCAGGGCGAAGTTGAAGGGGTCGCCGGTCGGCGACAGCCCGGCCGCGGCGACGAGCAGGACGAGGATCGCGGTGCGCCGCGTGCGCCGCAGCGTCGCGGCCTGCACCACGCCGAGGCGCGCGAGCAGGTAGCCGAGCACCGGGAGCTCGAACATGAGGCCGAAGACGCCCATGAGCAGGAGCACGTTGCCGATGTAGCGGCCGATCGACAGGAAGCCCTGCGCCTCGTCGCCCAGGAAGGCGAGCAGCACCGGGATGGTGACCGGCAGCACCAGGTAGTACGAGAAGGCGACGCCGCTGGCGAAGGCAAGCGCGGTCATCAGGATGAAGGGGACGCCGAACTTCCGCTCCTCGGGGTAGAGCCCGGGGGCGATGAAGGCCCAGACCTGAGAGACGATGACCGGCGAGGCGATGACCAGCCCGAAGAACGAGGCGATCTGCATCGAGGCCGTGAACGGCTCGAGGATCGAGAAGAAGGTGAGCCTCATCTCCTCGGGGAGCGGGCGCTGGAGCCAGCGCAGGACGTCGAAGCGGAACGCGAACATCACGCCCGCCGCCACCACCCAGCCGGCGAGGGCGACGAACAACCGGTTGCGCAGCTCGTCGAGGTGGTCGAAGAGCGACGCGGCGGTGTCGCGGACACGACGGCGCCCGTGGCGAGGGCGCCACGGGCGGCCGGCGGTGGTCCTGTCGTCAGGACGTGGCGTTTCCGCCCTCCTTGGCCTCGGGCTTCGCCGGCGGCGACTCCTGGCTCGCCACCGTGGCGGCGGACGCTTGGGCTGGTTTACTCGCCGGGCGATCGTCGTCGCCGTCGAGGTCCGACTTCATGTCGCGCAGTTCCTTGCGGAACGCGCGGACGGACTGGCCGAGCCCCTTGGCCATCTCGGGGAGCCGACGCGGCCCGAAGATGAGGAGCACGACGACCAAGATGATGAGGATCTCCCAGACCCCGAATGGACCGATGCGCATGGTGCGACCTCCGTGGACGCATGCTAGCAGAGCGCTTCGCGGACGAGCGTCCCGAGGAGGACGGCCCCCGTCCCTGACGGCGCCCGAGGGCGCTCGTCGGCCGGTTGACACCCCCCGGGCCCCGTGCTAGCCTTTCTCTTCGGACGCGCCGTAGGACCCGCAGGTCCGCGCGGCGGCCCCGGTGGCCGAGAGGCCACGGGACGCGCCCTCGGGATGCCACCCTAGCTCAACTGGTAGAGCACCCGATTTGTAATCGGAAGGTTGTCGGTTCGATTCCGATGGGTGGCTCCACGCCGAGGTCGACGCCGGTCCGCACGACGACGCGCACGCGCACGTGGGTAGGTGCCCGAGTGGTTAAAGGGGACGGACTGTAAATCCGTTGGCGTATGCCTACGCTGGTTCGAATCCAGCCCTGCCCACCAACGTGCGGGAGTAGCTCAGTCGGTAGAGCGTCAGCTTCCCAAGCTGAATGTCGCGGGTTCGAATCCCGTCTCCCGCTCCATGCACGACCCTCGGGGCGCCCCGTGCGCCTCGAACCCGGCCCTCCGCGGGGCCGATGCGGTGGGCGCAGGCTCGTGTAGCTCAGTGGTAGAGCACTCCCTTGGTAAGGGAGAGGTCGACGGTTCAATCCCGTCCACGAGCTCCAAACGCACCGCGGGAACGACCCCGGAACCTCAGGCCCTGCTCTGGGCCTGAGGCCCCACCTTGCGAGGGCGCGATCGCCGCGCCGAAAGGATGCCGCCATGGCGAAAGCGACGTTCGAGCGTACGAAGCCTCATGTGAATGTGGGGACGATTGGGCATGTGGATCATGGGAAGACGACGTTGACGGCGGCGATGACGTTTGCTGCTGCGGCGGCGGATCCGTCGGTGACGACGATGTCTTATGATCAGATCGATAAGGCGCCGGAGGAGAAGGCGCGGGGGATCACGATCAATAC
>JARGGE010000220.1 GCA_029210865.1 Trueperaceae bacterium | reverse complement strand
CTCGTCGCCGTCAAGCGCACCTGGGCCGCCGACTGGTCGCCTCCGGACGTCGCCCGCCGGGTCGCCCGTGGCGGCGTCTGGATGCCGCCCCCGCGGCCGGTCCTGGTCCACGCCGCCGCGCTCCACGTCGAGGTCGAGGCCGGCCGCGCCGCAAGCGCCGCCCTCGGGCGCGACGTCGACGCCTGGTGCGACGCCCAAGGCCGCCTCGCGCGGCTCGCGCTCCCCTGAGCCGGCCGCGCCACCTGCCGACGCTGGTCTAGGACGCGCGCTCGATGGCGTGCGCAGCGACCGCGGCGGCGCCGATGACGCCCGCCTCGCCGCCGAGCTCCGCGATCCGCACGGTGACCGGGGCGTACCCGACGAGGGCATCGGCGAGCGCGTCGCGCACGCGGTCGAGGTAGAAGTCGCCCACCGCGATCATGCCGCCACCGAGGACGAAGCCCTCGGGGTCGATCGCCTTGACCAGGTTGGCGAGGCCGAGGCCCGTGAAGCGGGCCGCCTGGTCGACGATCGCGAGCGCCCGGCGGTCGCCGGCGCGCGCCAGCGCGAACGCCTCCTCGGTCGAGACCGCGCGCGAGAACACGTAGCTCGCGTCGCGGGCGATCGCGCGCCCGGCGGCGAGCGCCTCCCACGTCCCCAGGTGGCCGTCGCCGCCCGAGGGGCCCCCGGGCAGCAGCACCATGTGGCCGATCTCGCCGGCAAGGCCGTGGGCCCCGTGCAGGACCTCGTCGCCGACGAAGACGCCACCGCCGATCCCGGTCGAGAGCGTGACGAAGACGCTCGACGCGAGGTCGCGGGCGGCACCGTACCGGTGCTCGGCGTACCCGGCGGCGTTGGCGTCGTTCTCGAGGACGATCGGCAAGCCCAGCCGCTCGTGCAAGGCGTCGACGAGCGGGGCGTCCTCCATCCCGGCGATGTTGGGCGCGAAGCGCACGCGGCCCGCACGGAAGTCCAGCGGACCGGGGCAACCGATGCCGACGACGTCGACGTCGCCCGCGGCCAGCAGCGGCGTCGCGGCGGTGACCAGCGCGTCGAGGACGTCGGCGAAGCCGGTCTGCGGCGTCGCCTGCCGCTCGCGGGCGAGCACGCGCCCGTCGCGGACGGTGGCGGCGGCGATCTTCGTGCCCCCCAAGTCGAGCCCGAGCGCGATCATGCGTCCCTCCTCGCGGCCGCGGCGTCCGCGAGCGCACGCACCGCGGCGTCGGCCATGACGCCTTCCTCGTCCGTCGAGACCACCAACACCGCGACGGCGCCACCCCGGTCGATGCGCGCCGCGTGCGCCTCGTTCGCCGCGTCGTCGAGCTCGATCCCGAAGTCGCCGAGCCCCTCGAGGACCGCCCGGCGCGTGCGCGGGTCGTGCTCCCCGATGCCGCCGGTGAAGACGATCGCGTCGAGGCCGCCCATCGCGAACGCCAGGCTCCCGATCGCCAACCGCGCCCGGTACGCGAAGGCGTGCAGCGCGAGCGCCGCGCGCTCGTCGCCTTCATCCTCGGCCGCGCGCAGGTCGCGCACGTCGTTCGAGCGGCCGGAGAGGCCCAGGAGCCCCGAGGCGCGGTTGAGCGCGCGATCGAGCTCCTCGGCCGGGTACCCGAGCCGCAGCAGGTGCAGCAGCACGCCGGGGTCGAGCGAGCCGGACCGCGTGCCCATGATCAGCCCGTCGATGGGCGTGAAGCCCATCGTGGTCTCCACCGAGCGGCCGCGATCCACCGCCGCGGCGCTGGCGCCGTTGCCCAAGTGGAGCGAGACGATCCGCAGCGCCTCGCGCGGACGCCCCAGCAGGGCGGCGGCGCGCTGCGTGACGCCGTCGTGCGAAGGTCCGTGGAAGCCGTACCGCCGGACGCCGTGGTCGCGGTACCAGGCCTCGGGCACGGCGTAGCGGTAGGCGTGCGGCGGCATGGTGGCGTGGAAGGCGGTGTCGAAGACGGCGACGTGGGGAACGTCGGACAGGGCCGCGCGGGCCGCGCGCAAGGCGGCCAGGTTCGCCGGGTTGTGGAGCGGCGCCAACGGCACCAACGCCTCGAGGTCAGCGACCACCGCGTCGTCGACGATCGTCGGGTGCGTGTAGCGCTCGCCGCCGTGCACCATCCGGTGCGCGACCACGACCACGCCGTCAAGCGGCGCCGCACCGGCGAGCGCGGTCAGGCGCTGCTTCGCCTGCTGCATGGCCTCGAAGTGGTCGGCGGCCTGGCCGGGCTCGCCGATGCGCTCGACGAGGACGGCCGCACCGGACGGCCGACGACCGACCTTGAGGCTCGAGCTGCCGGCGTTGACGACGAGGACGTCGGGGGCGTCCTTGGGCATGGAGGTCTCCTGATGGCGGCGGCTGGACGGCCCGCCGCCGATGGCGCGATCCTACCAGGGCGCCCCGGTGGCCTCGCCCGCCGCGCCGGCCGCGGCGCGCACCAGCACCGGCTCGAACCCCACGCGATCGGCCGCGACGAAGTGCACGGCGGTGCCGGGGAGCTCGGGCAGCGCGACCGGGCCGTCGCCGTGGACGTGACCGAAGACCAGCGCGTCGGGCCGCGCGTCGCGCAGCGCGTCGGTGAAGCCGGACGGCTCGCCACGGACGTTCGTCGGCGGGAAGTGGAGCATGACCACGCGGAAGCCGTCGCCGAGTCGGCGCATCGCCTCGAGCGAGAGGCGCAGCCGCGCGACCTCGCGCTCGTAGACCTTCTGGTCGTGTTCACCGAAGCCGTGCGTGCCGGGGCACGACCATCCGCGGGTACCGCCCACGACGACGTCGCCGACGCGCACCGCGTCGTTCTGGACTGCCAGCATCCGCTCCGGGAGCGCCGCGCGCAGGCGGCCGATCGACGGCCACCAGTAGTCGTGGTTGCCGCGCAGCAGCACCTTGGTGCCGGGCAGGTCGGCGATCGCATGAAGGTCGCCGTGCGCCTCGTCCAGGCGCATCGCCCACGAGACGTCGCCGGGCACGAGCACGAGGTCGTCCTCGGCGACGACGCGCCGCCACCCGGCGAAGAACGCCTCCGGATGCCCGGCCCACCCCGGACCGAAGACGGTCATCGGCTTGGGTCGGGCGCTGCTCAGGTGGGGGTCGGCGATGGCGAACACGCGCACCCCGGCAGTCTACCCGCGCGCCGCCCCGCCTTCGGGGACGCCCACGCGCCGCCCGGTGAGCGCCGCCTTCCAGGCCGCGAGCACCGCAGGCTCCGCCGGGTGGACGCCGCCGCGGTCGACCCGGCGGGCTCGGTCGCCGACCGCTTCCGCCGGAGCCCCTGCCGCCGGCGGCGCGGGCCAGTCGGGGGCGATCTCGGCCCAGGGCACCAGAACGAAGGCGCGCCCCCCGGCGCGCGGATGCGGGAGGGTCAGGTCGGCCGTCGGCGCCCGCCTCGGTGGCCGACGCCACCCGCGGCCGTCCAGCAGGTCGAGGTCGATGAGGCGCGGGCCCCAGCGTTCCCGACGACGCCGGCCCAGCCCGGCCTCGATCGCCAACAGCGCCGCGAGCGAGCGCTCCGGCGTGGCCCACGGCGGGGCCGGATGCCAGCGCACGACGGCGTTGAGGTACGGCGGCTGCCCGGGCGGGCCGCCGACCGGGTCGGTGGCCCAGGGCCGCGAGGCGGCATCGACGCAACCGAGCGTCGCGAGCGCGCCCACGGCGGCGCCGAGCGTGGCGACCGGGTCGCCCAGGTTGGCCCCGAGCGCCACGAAGGCCACCGGCGCGCCGTCGCCGCGGGGCTCAGCGGGCGTGGCGGACCTCGACGACCACGTCGCCGACGACGCCGGGGAGCGGCGCGTGCGGCTTGTGGACGCGCACGGTGACCGCGCGCACGAGCGGTTCCTCCGCCAGCGCGTCGCGCGCGATCCGGTGCGCGAGCGCCTCGATCAGGCGGTAGCGCGTCCCGGTCACCGTGGCGGCGACCCGCGCGTAGACGCGCGCGTAGTCCACCGTGGCCGCGAGGTCGTCGGTCTCGGGCAGGTCGGCCTCGAGCTCGAGGTCGACCACGAACGGCGCGCCGAAGCGGACCTCCTCCTCGAAGACGCCGTGGTAGCCGTGGAAGCGCAGCCCTTCGAGCCGGATGCTAGCCATCGAACCACTCCTTCAACCGCAGCGCCTGCACGTGGCCGCCGACGTCGTGGACGCGCACCATGGCCGCGCCCCGGACCGCCGCCTCCAGGTGGACGGCGATCGAGGCGGGGTCGCGACGCTCGGCGCGCGGCTCGTCGACCAGCCCGCCCAGGAAGCGCTTGCGCGAGGCCCCGACGAGCAGCGGCGCGCCCAGCGCCGCCAGCCGGTCGGTCGCGCGCAGCAGCGCGAGGTGGTGGTCGACCGTCTTGCCGAAGCCGATCCCCGGGTCGAGCACGACGTCCGGGACGCCGTCCGCGAGCGCCCGCGCGCGCGCCGCCGTCAACTCGGCGGCCACCTCCGCGACCACGTCGGCGAAGGCCGGCGCGTCCTGCATGGTCGCGGGTTCGCCACGGAGGTGTGAGGCGACGGCCGGCACCCCCCAGCGCGCGCAGGTGGCGCGCAACGCCGGGTCGCGCAGCGTGCGGACGTCGTTGACCAGGTCGGCGCCAGCGGCCAGGGCCTCTGCCGCCACCCCCGGATCGGAGGTGTCGACCGAGACGAGCGCCCCGGGCTCGGCGACCCGCAGCGCGCGCACCACCGGCACCACCCGCGCCGCCTCGAGGTCGGGCGCGACCGCGGCGGCGCCGGGCCGCGTGGAGGCCCCGCCCACGTCGAGCACGAGCGCGCCGGCCGCGAAAGCGCGGCGCGCCGCCGCGACCGCCGCACCGACGTCGCGCCGCTCGCCCGCGTCCCGATCGCTCGCGACGAAGCGGCCGCCGTCGGAGAAGCTGTCGGGGGTCACGTTGACCACCGCCATCACGGCGCACCCGCGCCAGCGCAGCACGTAGCCGTCGCCCTCGCGGACGGCGCCCGGCGCCGGTCGTCGCCAGCGCAGCGCGTGCGTGCGCCGCGCCCAGCCGGGATCGGCGCCCGCGCGAGGCGCGCTCACGACCCCGACGGCAGGGCGCCGTCGGTGGCGGCGCGGACCGCGGCGGCGGGACCGCTCCAGTCGGCGGGCCGCGGACCGCGGCCCAGGCGCCAAGCGACGGCGGCCGCCACCCGCTCCCCCGCCCGGCCGTCGCCGAAGGGGTTGGGCGCCGCCGCCATCGCCGCCAGCGCCTCGCCGTCGCCCAGCAGCGCCATCAGCGCGTCGGCGACCCGGTCGGGGTCGGTGCCCAGCAGTCGCACCGCGCCCGCCTCGACGCC
>JARGGE010000021.1 GCA_029210865.1 Trueperaceae bacterium | reverse complement strand
CTGGACGAATACCTGGACGTGGCCGCCTTCGAGGACTACCCCGGGGCCTACAACGGGCTGCAGCTCGAGCGGCGCGGTCCGGTGACCCGACTGGCCGCGGCGGTGGACGCCTGTCAGCACACCATCGAGGCCGCCGCGGCCGACCGGCTCCCGCGGCTCGTGACCCTCGACGACGTGCGCGGCGACCTCCACCTGCACTCGACCTGGTCGGACGGCAAGACCGAGGTGCGGGCGCTGCGCGCCGCCTGCGCCGAGCGCGGCTACGCCTACCACGGCCTCACCGACCACTCGCAGGCGCTGCGCATGACGGGCGGCCTCGACGCGGCCAAGCTCGCGCGGCAGTGGGCCGAGCTCGACGCGATCGCCGCCGAGGAGGCCGAGGTCGGCCGCCCTATGCCGGTGCTGCTGCGCGGCCTCGAGGTCGACGTCCTCAAGGACGGCACGCTCGACCTCGACGACGCCTGGCTCGAGCGCCTCGACCTGGTGATCGTGAGCGTCCACAGCCACTTCGACCTGCCGCAGGCGGCCCAGACCGAGCGCATCGTGCGCGCCCTCGCGCACCCGCAGGCGAACGTGCTCGCCCACCCCACCGGCCGCCTGCTCGGCGTCCGCGAGGGGTACGAGGTCGACCTCGACGCCGTGTTCGAGGCGGCCGCCGCCCACGGCGTCGCGGTCGAGTGCAACGCCTCGCCGTACCGGCTCGACCTCGGCGACGTCGAGCTCGCGCGGGCGGTCGCGGCGGGCTGCGTCGTCGCCATCGACACCGACGCCCACGCGCTCGCGGGGCTCGACGAGCTGCGCTTCGGGATCATCACGGCGCGGCGCGCGGGGTTGGGCCCCGACGTCGTGCTGAACGCCTGGCCGCTCGAGCGGGTTCGCGCCTTCCTGGCCAAGGAGGGCCCGGCGAAGGAAGCCTGAAGGTCCGCACGGCCGGCTTCACGGGCGCCTCACCGTGCCGCCCGGGCAACGTGTCATCATCGGGGCGACCCCGCACGTTCGGCCCAGCCGGTCGACCCGGCGCGCGGCCCTCCGATCCCATGGCCCCGTTCCGTTCCCGCCCCCTCGCCCGCGCCGCCGCCGCGCTCCTGGTGCTCGCCGGTCTGGTGGGCGCGGCGCTCGCCGCCGGGCTGCACGGCAGCCCGTACGGGCGCGTCGCCGAGGAGCTGCTCGCCCGCCTCCACGCCGAGCCGGTCGCCTGCCCGGTCGGGCTGGACGACGCGGTGGTGTGCTTCGTCGTCGACCCGGCGCGGGTGGCGCCGTGCGCCGAGGCCATCGAGGCCTACGTCGCCGAGCACGGCGGCGCCCTCACGATCGGCCCCTGGAGCTCGGGCAACGGGGCGTACCAGGTCACGATCGCGCACCACGACGACCTCGCGGGGGGCCTCGAGGTGTGGCTGGCCGAGACCGGGACCTCGCGCGTCGAGGGGCGGCTCGAGCACGTCCCGCGTCGCCGGGACTGACGGCTCCACGGCCTAGGATGGAGGCGACGTGCCCCGGTCCGGACTCTCCACCGCCATCGGCGACTACCTGAAAGCGATCTGGACGGTCGGTCAGGGGGGGCGCGCCTCGACGAGCGCGCTCGCCGAGCGCCTCTCGGTGTCGGCGTCGTCGGTGTCGGGGATGCTCGCGCGCCTCCAGGCCCAGGGCTGGGTCACGTACGAGCGCTACCGCGGGGCCGCGTTGACCGAGCGCGGGACCGCCGAGGCGTTGCGGCTGCTGCGCCGCCACCGGCTGATCGAGACCTTCCTGATCGAGTACCTCGGCTACGCCTGGGACGAGGTCCACGAGGAGGCGGAGGCGCTGGAGCACGCCATCAGCGACCGCTTCACCGAGCGCCTGGCCGACCGGCTCGGGCACCCCACCCACGACCCCCACGGCGACCCCATCCCCACCCATGCCGGTGGCCTGCCGCGCACGCCCGACGTGGCGCTCGACGACCTGGAGGAGGGCGCCGTGCTCACCGTGGCGCGGCTGCGCACCCAGGACCCCACGCTGCTCGCGCACCTCGACGAGCTGCGCATCCGACCCGGCCAGGTGGTCACCGTGACCCGCTGCGCCCCGCCCGCCGGGGTGGTGTACGTCCGCGTCGAGGACGAGGACGTGGTGGTGTCGCGCGAGGTCGCTGCGGTCGTGCGTGGCGCCGTCGGGGAGCGCGGCGCCAGCGGCGAGGGCGGCGTCCTCGGCAAGGGCGGCGCGTGAGGGCCTCCGATCGCCGCGAGCTCGAACGCGACGGCCCGATCCAGCCCGACCTGTTCTCGGGCACCCACGTGCTCGAACGAACGCTGGCGCCGAGCGGGACCGTGGTGCGCGTGCGCCTGCGGCCGCTCGGCGGCGGTCGCGTCCGGGTCGTCGAGGCGGCCCGCCGCCTCCCCGGTCGCCCGCGCTTCGAGCCCTGGCCTGACGAGGAGGGGCGCGACATCGCCTTCGACCGCCTCGGCCTCGGCGTCGACTACGCCGCCGTCTTCGGCCGCGAGTGAGCGCGCGGCCGGTGCGCCACCCACGCGCGTCGCCCGTGCCGCTCGCGGGCGATCGCGCTTCGGGTACCGTGGTCGTCATGTCGCCGCGAAGCCGTTCGCGGCCCGATCCCCGCATTCCCGCCGACGGCGGCCCGTGAGCCCTTCGGGGCGGCCCGCGAGCGACCTCGCGGGCCCAAGCGGACCGCCGCCTTTCGAGGAGGCTCGATGACGACCTTCCGGTGGGCGACCCGTACGGCCGCCCCCTTCGTGTTCGGACCGTCCCCCGGGTGCCTGGCCCACCGGCGCCCGCCGGCCGTGCCGGGGCCGGGAGCGCCATGCTGACGTCCGTGCTGCTGGCCTTCGCGGTGGCGCTGGCGGCGCCCTCGCTCGCGGCCCGCCTGGGCGCACGCGCGGGCTGGGTCTTGGCGATCCTGCCCGCGGGCCTGACCGCCTACTACGCCTCGTTCCTGCCACGGCTGGCGGCAGGGGAGGTCGTCGACCAACGGGTCGCCTGGGTGCCGCAGCTCGGCGTCGAGCTCGCCTTCCGCATGGACGGCCTCGCGGCGGTCTTCGCGCTCATGATCGCTGGCATCGGCACCGCCGTCACGATCTACGCCGGGGGCTACCTCGCCGGCGACCGCCAGCTCCCGCGCTTCTACCCGCTGCTGTTCTCCTTCATGGCGGCCATGCTGGGCGTCGTCCTCACCGACGACCTGATCACGCTGTTCGTCTTCTGGGAGCTCACCAGCCTGACCTCGTACTTCCTGATCGGTTACAAGCACGAGTACGAGGACAGCCGCGCGAGCGCCCTGCAGGCCTTGCTGGTCACGGGCACCGGCGCGCTGGCGATGCTGGGCGGGTTCCTGCTCCTGGGCCAGATCGCCGGGACCTACCGGATCAGCACGATCGTCGCCGACCCGGCGCTGCTGCAGGCGAGCCCTTGGTACGTCGCGGCGGTGCTGCTCGTCGCGGCCGGCGCGCTGACCAAGTCCGCCCAGTGGCCGTTCCACTTCTGGCTGCCGAACGCGATGGCGGCCCCGACGCCGGTCTCGGCGTACCTCCACTCGGCGACGATGGTCAAGGCGGGGGTGTACCTCCTCGCGCGGATGGCGCCCGGTCTCGGCGGCACGCCGCTGTGGTTCGGGCTGCTCGCGCTCGCGGGTGGTGCCACGATCCTCGCCGCCGCCGCGCTGGCGCTCCTACAGCGCGACAGCAAGCGGCTGCTGGCCTACTCGACGCTCATCGCGCTGGGCACCCTGGTCCTGCTCATCGGCGTCGGCACCCCCGAGGCCATCAAGGCGATGGTCGTGTTCCTGTTCGCGCACTCGCTCTACAAGGCGCCGCTCTTCATGGTCGCGGGCGCCGTCGACCACGAGGCTGGCACCCGCGACGTCACCCGCCTGCGCGGCCTCGGCCGGGCGATGCCCGTCACGTGGGCGGCGGCGCTGCTCGCCGGCATCAGCGCGGCCGGGCTGCCGCCCATGCTCGGTTTCGTCGGCAAGGAGCTCGCGTACGAGGGGCTATTCGAGACCCCCTGGCTGCTGGCGGCGCTCATCGCCGCGTCGGCGGTCATGCTCCTGATCGTGGTGCTCGTGGCCTGGCGCCCCTTCGCCGGGCGGACGCTCCAGGTGCCCCGGGCGGTCCACGGCGCGCCGCCCTCGCTGTGGGTCGGCCCGCTCGCGATCGCGCTGCTCGGCACGCTCTTCGGGTTCGCGCCGGCGCTGCTGCAGGACGGGCTCATGCGCCCGGCCGCCGCGGCCGTGCTGGGCAGCCCCTACGCCTTCGACCTCTACCTGTGGCACGGCTTGACGCTGGCGCTCGGGCTGTCGGTGCTGACCGTGGTGATCGGCTTCGGGCTCGTGCTCGCCTGGCCGCGGTTGCACCCGGCGCTCGTCGCCCGCTTCGGCGAGGTGCGCGTCGGGCCGGTCGCGGCCTACGCCGGGCTGCTGAAGGGGCTCGTGGCCGTCGCGACCGCCCAGACCAGGTTCCTGCAGTCCGACGACCTGCGGCACCACCTCACGGTGATCGTCGCGTTCGCCGTCGCCCTGACCGGCACCGTCGGCATCGCCTCGGGGGCCTTCGCCGGGCTGGCGCTGGCCCCGGTGTTCGAGTACGCCTACGAGGCGGTGCTGCTCGCCGTGATCGTCGTCGGCGTGGCGAGCGCCGTGCGCGCGCACTCGCGCATGGTGGCCATCACCTCGCTCGGGGTCGTCGGCCTCGGGATCGCGCTCCTCTTCGTGCTCTTCGCCGCGCCGGACCTCGCGATCACCCAGTTCCTCGTCGAGACGCTGGTCGTGATCATCGCCGCGCTCGTGCTCGTGCGCCTGCCCAGCGGCACCCTGCGGGCGCCCGACAACGGCGGCGTCCGGCGCCTGGCGGGCACCATCGCCGTGCTGGGCGGCGCGCTGTTCGCGGGGCTGTTGATGGCGGTCACGTCGTACCCGCTCGACCGCACCCTCACCGCGTTCTACGAGGCCGCGAGCTACCCCGAGGCCAACGGTCGAAACATCGTCAACGTCGTTCTGGTCGACTTCCGCGGCATCGACACGCTCGGTGAGATCACCGTGCTGGCGGTCGCAGCGACCGGCGTCTTCGCCTTGTTGCGGCGGGCGCGCGCCAAGCGTGCGGATGCGACGACGGGGTCCGGCAACGCCGCCGCGGACCAAGGGGGGCCGCCGTCGTGAACAGCGTCATCCTCCGTTCCGCCACCAACCTGCTCATCGCGGTCCTGCTGCTGTTCAGCGTGTTCCTGATGCTCCGCGGCCACGACCTCCCAGGCGGCGGCTTCATCGGCGGCTTGCTCGCGGCGTCGGCGGTCGCGCTGTACGCGATCGCGAACGGCCATCGGGCGGCCGTGCGCCTGCTGAGGGTGCCGCCGCAGGCGCTGATCGCTTGGGGCCTCGCGCTCGGGGTCGGCGCTGGCTTCTTCGCCCTGCTCCAGGGCGATCCGTACCTCACCGGTCAATGGTTGATCTTCGCCTTCGCCGGCGTGGAGTGGAAGCTCAGCTCGCCGCTCGTGTTCGACGTCGGCGTCTACCTGGTCGTCGTGGGCGTGGTCCTCACGATGGTGTTCGCCCTGGAGGAGCGCTGACGTGGAGGTTGTTCTCGCGCTCGTGGTCGGCGTCATCATCGCGGGCGCCCTGTACCTGGTGATGCAGCGCAACCTGTTGCGCTTCGTCTTCGGGCTCATCCTCTTGTCCGGGGGCGTCAACCTGCTCCTGTTCACCGCCGGCCGGCCCATCCGCGGTGCCCCACCGCTCGTGCCCTACGGCTTGTCCGAGCCTGCGGGCGCCGTCGCCAACGCCCTTCCGCAAGCCCTGATCCTCACCGCGATCGTCATCGGCTTCGGCCTCACCGCGTTCGCCTTGGTGCTGCTGCTGCGCGCGTACGAGCGGCTGGGCACGCTCAGCACCGACGAGCTGACCGCCCGCGTCGCGGAGCCACGGCCGATCGCCGACCGGGGCGACGGCGAGGTGGCGCCGTGAGCTGGGTCCTCGTCGCCCCCGTCGTGCTGCCGCTGCTGACCACGGCCGCCCTCTTCCTGCTCCGCGAGCGCCTCGAGGCGCAGCGCGTGGTCTCCACGACGTCCGCCGCGCTCGGCCTGGTCGCCGCGATCGTGCTGCTCGGTCGGGTGTCGGACGGCGGCATCCAGGTGGTCCAGTTCGGGAACTGGAGCGCTCCGTTCGGGATCAGCTTCGTCGCCGACCACCTGTCCGCGATCATGGTCGTGATCAGCGGCGTGATGGCGACCGCGGTCGCCGTGTACGCGCTGCGCGACCTCGACCCCGCGCGCGAGCGGCTCGGCTACCACCCGGTCTTCCACGTGCTCCTCGCCGGCATCAACGGCGCCTTCCTCACCGGCGACCTGTTCAACCTCTACGTCTGGTTCGAGGTGCTGCTGATCTCGAGCTTCGTGCTGCTCACGCTCGGCAACCGACGCGAACAGCTCGAGGGGGGCGTCAAGTACGTCGCCGTCAACCTGGTGTCCTCGCTGATTTTCCTGGCGGCGACGGGGCTGGTGTACGGGACCACCGGGACGCTCAACATGGCCGACCTGGCGGTCAAGCTGCCGCAGGCCGACCCGGCCCTGGTGGTGACGCTCTCGATGCTCTTCCTGGTGGCGTTCGGCATCAAGGCGGCGGTCTTCCCGCTGTTCTTCTGGCTTCCGGCCTCGTACCACACGCCGCCGGTCGCGGTCTCCGCGATCTTCGCGGGCATGCTCACCAAGGTGGGCGTGTACGCGCTCATCCGTGCCTTCACGCTGCTGTTCGTCGGCGACGTCGCGCTCACGCACACGATCCTGCTGTGGGTGGCCGGACTGACCATGCTGACGGGGGTCCTCGGCGCGGCCGCCCAGAGCGAGTTCCGCAAGATCCTCTCGTTCCACATCATCAGCCAGATCGGCTACATGATCCTGGGTCTGGCGCTCTACACGCCACTCGGGCTCCTGGGCTCGGTCTTCTACCTCGTGCACCACATCGTGGTGAAGGGGAACCTGTTCCTGGTCGCCGGCCTCGCCCGCGCGACGGGGGGGAGCTTCGAGTTGGCGAAGCTGGGCGGGCTCTACCGCCACCGGCCGCTCCTCGCGGTGCTGTTCGTGGTCCCGGCGTTCTCGCTCGCCGGGTTCCCGCCGCTGTCCGGGTTCTGGGCGAAGCTGGTCGTGGTGCGGGCCGGCCTCGAGGCGCGCGAGTGGGGGTTCGTCGCGGTGGCGCTGGTGGTGGGTCTGCTGACGATCTACTCGATGACCAAGATCTGGCAGGCGGCCTTCTGGACGCCGGCGCCCGAGGGCACGACGTTGCGCGACGACGTCCCCCGTCTGCTGTACGCCCCGGTGATCGCCCTCGCCCTCCTGACGCTGGTCATCGGCTTCTGGAGCGGTCCGTTCGTGGCGCTGGCGCAAGCGGCGGCGACCGAGCTGTTGAACCCCGCCGCGTACGTCGGCGCGGTGCTCGGGCCCGAGGCCGCAGCCCAGTTGGGGGGAACGCCGTGACGCTGCTGGGGCTCCACCTGGTGCTCACGCTGCTGTGGGCGATGGCGACCGGCTCGCTGGGCCTGGTCAACCTGTTCGTCGGCTTCGTGGTCGGCGGCGGCGTGCTGCACTTCGCCGGCCCCGCCCTCGGCGACCCGCGGTACGGCATCCGGGCGCTGCGGATCGTGGGGCTGACGCTGTTCTTCTTCCGCGAGCTCATCGTCTCGAGCGTGCGGGTCGCGATCGACGTGCTCCGGCCGCGCCTGACGATGACGCCGGCGCTCATCGCGGTGCCGCTCGACCTGAAGCACGACGCCGCGATCACGCTGCTCGCCAACATGGTCTCGCTCACCCCCGGAACGCTGTCGATCGACGTCGCCGAGGACCGCTCGTGCCTCTACGTCCACGCCATGTACGGCGAGGACCCGGACGCCGTGCGGCGAAGCATCAAGCACGACTTCGAGCGCCGGATCCAGGAGGTGTTCCGATGATCCTCTTCGAGGCCGCCCCCTCGTTCCTCGGCTTCGCCACGTACGCAGCGATCGTCGCGATCGTGGCGTCTATCGCCGCTGCCGCCGTGCGCGTGCTGCGCGGCCCGAGCCTCTCCGACCGGGTGCTCGCGCTCGACATGATCGGGCTGCTCTCCGTCTCCTTCATCGCCGTCGTCGCGATCGCCTCGCACCAGGAGGTGCTGCTCGACGCCGCCATCGCGCTCGCGCTCGTCAGCTTCCTCGGCACGGTCGCGTTCGCGCGCTTCATCGAGCGCCGCGGCGAGGGGGACGCATGAGCGCGATCCTGGCCGGCACGCTCCTCCTGCTCGGCGCCTTCTTCGTGCTCGTCTCGGCGATCGGGATCCTGCGCTTCCCCGACCTGTACATGCGCATGCACGGCGCGACCAAGGCGGGCACGCTCGGCGCGGGCCTCATCCTGCTCGGCGCCTCGGTGCTCTTCGGCACCCTGGCGGTGACGGTCAAGGCGATGACGGTCTTCGTCTTCCTGCTGCTCACGGCGCCGGTGGCGGCGCACGTGCTCGGCCGCGCGGCACACCACGACGACGTTCCCAAGTGGGACCGCACCGGCGTGGACGAGCTCGAGGGGCGCTACGACCGCGGCAACCCCGAGCACGACGGCCCGGCAGGGATGACGCCGAAGGGGTAGCGCGGCGCCGTCACGCCGCGCGCCGGGCGGGGTTCGCCCCCCGGCCGGTGCGCCGCGTCAGTCCCGGGCCAACTCCAGGGCGCGGCGCGCGATCGTCGGCCAACCGTCGCAGCGCTCGACCCCAGGGGCCTCGAAGGCCCCGTTGTAGGCCTCGTGGCGCAGCAGCACGACCAGCCCTTCCGCCGCCAGGGCGCCCGCTTCGACGGGGGCGTCCTCGACCATCACCCGCGCGCGCAGCGCGCGCACCTGCGGCGCCTTGCCGACGTCCTTGGGGGCGTGGTGCACCGGCAGGTCCGGGAACCCGCGCCGCCGCAGCCAGTCGCGGGTGAGCTCGTGGAGCGTGGCGGGCCGGCGGGTCACGTAGCCGCCGGCGAGGCCCGCGGCGTGCAGCGCGCGCACCCCCTCGAGCGCGCCGGGCACCACGTCCGCGTCGCCGTAGACGCCGTGCTCGCCGGCGAAGTAGGCGCGCTGGAAGAGCTCCTGGACGCGCGGCCGGAAGCGTTCCGGCCAGGGGGTGAAGGGGTCGGCGTAGTCGTCGAAGCGCCCGAGCTCGGCCGGATCGGCCCCGGTCTCGCGGAGCGCGAGCCGCACGAAGCCGTGGATGCTATCGGCGAGGACGCCGTCGACGTCGAAGGCCACCATGGGGGCAGGGTACCGCGGTCGGCGGCGCCGGCGGGATCCGCCGGCGCCCCGTCCTGCTACCGTGGGGCATGCGCCGTTCCCCGCCGACCGACCGCCCGGTGCGCCCATGACGCGCGCCGCCGACCGCTTCCTCGACCACGTCCGCGCCGAGCTCGCGGCGATCGACGCCGAGGGGCTCACCAAGCGCGAGCGCGAGATCGCGGGGCCGCAGCAGGCCGAGGTGACGCTGGCCGACGGGCGCCGCGTCATCAACCTGTGCGCCAACAACTACCTGGGGCTCGCCAACCACCCCGAGGTCCTGGCGGCCGCGAAGCGCGGCATCGACGAGCACGGTTTCGGCGTCGCCTCGGTGCGCTTCATCTGCGGCACCCAGGACCAGCACCGCGAGCTCGAGCGGCGGATCGCCGCCTTCGTCGGTACCGACGACGCGATCCTCTACTCGAGCTGCTTCGACGCCAACACCGGCCTGTTCGAGACGCTCCTGGGGGCCGAGGACGCCATCATCAGCGACGCCCTGAACCACGCCTCGATCATCGACGGGGTGCGGCTGTGCAAGGCGGAGCGCTACCGCTACGCGAACGCCGACCTCGCCGACCTGGAGAAGCAGCTGCAGGAGGCCCAGGGCGCGCGCTTCCGCCTGATCGTCACCGACGGGGTCTTCAGCATGGACGGGGTGGTGGCGCCGCTCGCAGGCCTCTGCGACCTCGCCGACCGCTACGACGCGCTGGTCATGGTCGACGACTCGCACGCCGTCGGGGTCATGGGCGCGCACGGCCGCGGCACGCACGAGCACGCCGGCGTCCTGGGGCGCGTCGACCTGCTCACCGGCACGCTCGGCAAGGCGCTCGGCGGCGCCTCGGGCGGCTACACGGCGGGGCGCGCGGAGCTCGTCGAGCTGTTGCGCCAGCGCTCGCGCCCGTACCTGTTCAGCAACGCGCTCGCGCCGTCGGTGGTGGCGGCCTCGCTCGCCGTGCTCGACCTGCTCGAGGGTTCCGGCGACCTGCGTGCACGGGTGCACGAGCACGCCGCCTACTTCCGCGCGCGCATGACCGAGGTGGGCTTCACCCTCGCCGGCGCGGGGCACCCGATCGTGCCGGTGATGATCGGCGACGCCGCGCTCGCGGCGCGGATGGCCGACCGCTTGCTCGACGAGGGCGTGTACGTGGTCGGGTTCTCGTTCCCGGTGGTCCCGCGCGGGCAGGCGCGCATCCGCACGCAGCTGTCGGCCGCGCACACGCGCGCGCTCCTCGACCACGCCATCGGCGCGTTCGAGCGCGTCGGGCGCGAGCTCGGCGTCCTCGCATGAAGGAGGCGGCATGTTCAGCCTGGCGAAGCTCGAGGCCCGCGAGGGGATCTGGGCGTTCGATGCCCCCGAACCGACGGTCGGTCCCAACGACGTGCTCATCGGCATCCGCAAGACCTCGATCTGCGGCACCGACGTCCACATCTACAACTGGGACGCCTGGTCGCAGCGCACCGTGCCCGTGCCGATGGTGACCGGCCACGAGTACATGGGCGTCGTGGAGGCCGTGGGCGACGAGGTCCGCGGCATCGCGGTCGGCGACCGCGTCTCGGGCGAGGGCCACATCACCTGTGGCCACTGCCGCAACTGCCGGGCCGGCCGCCGCCACCTGTGCCGCAACACCGTGGGCGTGGGCGTGAACGTGCCCGGCGCCTTCACGGAGCGCTTCGTGCTGCCGGCGAGCAACGTCTTCAAGCTCCCCGACGCCATCCCCGACCGGATCGGCGCCATCCTGGATCCGTTCGGCAACGCCGTCCATACCGCGCTGTCCTTCGACCTGGTGGGGGAGGACGTGCTGGTGACGGGCGCGGGCCCGATCGGCTGCATGGCGGCGGCCGTCGCCCGCTTCGTGGGGGCGCGCCACGTGGCCGTGACCGACCCCAACCCCTACCGCCGTGGCTTGGCCGAGGCGATGGGGGCGACCCTGGTGGTCGACCCGACCGCGCCCGGGTACGACCTGCGCGACGTCATGACCGACCTCGGGATGACCGAGGGCTTCGACGTGGCCTTCGAGATGTCGGGCGCCGCCGCGGCGCTCCGCGACCTGCTCGAGGCGATGAACCACGGCGGCCGCGTGGCGATGCTCGGCGTGCCCAGCGTCGAGGTGGCGATCGACTGGAACCGGGTCATCTTCAAGGGGCTCGTGCTCAAGGGCATCTACGGTCGCGAGATGTTCGAGACCTGGTACAAGATGGCCGGCCTGATCGAGTCCGGGCTCGACCTGGACCCGATCGTCACCCACGAGTTGCCCGTTGCGCGCTTCCAGGAGGGCTTCGACCTGATGCGCTCGGGCACCTCGGGCAAGGTGGTGCTCGACTGGGGGCCAGGGTCGCCGCCGCGGACGTCGCCCGGCTGACGCCTCCGTCCGTGGCCGACGGCACCATGACCCGCGTGCCGCGGATGTAGGCTCCGCCGTCGCGCCGCTCCACGCGGCGTGGCGGGCGCGCCTCGGTGCGTCCGGGAAAGGCGTCCTCGTGCGCGCACGCCGGGCCAGCATGGCCTTCATCCTCGTCACGGTCTTCTTGGACGTGCTCGGCATCGGGCTCGTCATCCCGGTGTTCCCCGAGCTCGTCACCCAGATGGCGGGCGGCGACGTCTCGGACGGTTCGCGTACGTACGGTCTGTTCATCGCCGCGTACGCGACCATGCAGTTCCTCTTCGCGCCGCTCCTCGGCGCCGTCTCGGACCGCTTCGGGCGTCGCCCCGTGCTGCTCGTCTCGCTCTTCGGCGCGGGCGTCGACTACCTGCTGCTCGCCCTCGCCCCCAGCCTCGCTTGGCTCTTCGTCGCCCGCCTGATCGCGGGCGTCACGGCGGCGAACATCACCGTGGCCAACGCCTACATCGCCGACGTCATCGCGCCCGAGCACCGTGCGCGCAACTTCGGGCTGTTGGGTGCGATGTTCGGGCTCGGTTTCATCGTCGCGCCGGCGATCGGTGGCGTGCTAGGCAACGTCGGCCTGCGCGTGCCGTTCTACGCGGCGGCGATCGTCGTCCTGGCGAACTGGCTCTACGGCTTCTTCGTGCTGCCCGAGTCGCTGCCCGCGGCGAAGCGCCGCGCGTTCGAGTGGCGGCGGGCCGATCCGCTGCGCGCGGTGCTGGCCCTGCGGCGTTTCGCAGGGGTGCTGGACCTCGCGGGCGTGCTGTTCGCGGCCAACCTCGCGAACGTGGCGTTGCAGAGCATCTGGGTGCTCTACACGGGGTACCGCTTCGGGTGGGGGCCGCTGGCGAACGGGCTCTCGTTGACCGTGGTGGGCGTGCTCTCGGTGCTGGTGCAGGCGGTGGTGCTGCGCCGGGTCCTAGCCCGCCTCGGCGAGTGGCGGACGCTTGCGCTCGGCCTGGCCGCCGGCGTCGTCTCGATGACCCTCTACGGCCTGGCGAGCCTCACCGCCATCTTCAGCCCGCTCGTCGCCACCTTCGTCTTCGCTTACGCCGCCCGCGCCGACGCGGGGTGGACGCTGCCGGGCGCGCCGTTCTTCTTGGGCGCGCTGCTCTTCGCCGTCGCGTTCGGGTTGAGCCGGCGCGCGGCGCGCCGAGCAGGCCGCGCACCGAGCGGCGCGCCCGGGGGCCCCGCGGTTGCGGCGGCGCCGGAACCCTCGTCCGCAGGAACGTGAGCCCGGCTCGGCGCCCCCGCCGTAGGCGCGGCGGTGCAACCTCGATGCAACTTACGAGGTGAAAGGCTGGACTCGGTCTGGGCGTTCCGGTGGCAGCCTACGCGTCCTCGACCGACCTCCGCCTCGCCGACCGCTGTGCCTTCGCGCACGCATCCCTCCGGAACAGGGGTCGGCGAGGCACCTTCTTGGTCGCTGGCCGCGCCGTGGTCACCCGTCGGCGCTGATGTCGATCGGACGCGCCGGCGCGCCGTCCGCCAGCAGCTGGCCGAGCCGCCGCGCGAGCGCGGGCGGGAAGACGCGTACGTCGCTCGACGCCAGCTCCTCGATCGTCCACCACCGGAAGCCGTGGAAGGCGCGCGCCTCCCACGGCTCGAAGGCCGTGGGTCGTGGCGCCGGCGCGGCGCCCGCGACCCGCCCGAGCCGGTAGGCCTCCTCGAAGCGGCGGACGCGGCCGTGGACGTCGAGGTCGACGGTCCGTCGCCACACCCACGGTCCCCAGGCGACGTCCGTGAAGCCGGTCTCCTCGCGCAGCTCGCGCGCCAAGCCGTCCGCTTGCGCCTCGCCGGCCGCCAGGCCCCCACCCGGAGGGAACCAGGCGGGGGCGTCGGTCGGTTCGGCGCCAGGGCGGCGCACGTCCGGGTCGACGAAGGCCTGCAGCAGCAGGCGGTCGTCGCGGTCGAGCAGCAGCGCGCGGACCGTCGGGCGTGGTTCCGGTGCGGGCCCGCTCACGGCCGGTTCAGCGGCAGCCGATCGCGGCGAAGGCGTCGTTGAAGCCGAGCGTCGACGCGGTGAAGGCGAAGGGCACGGCCGTCGTGCCGGTCCGCCTCGGCGCCAGCGTCACGGTGAGGTCGACCACGCCGCGCAGAAAACGGACCAGCCGCTCCTCGATGTCGTCCCCGTCGAGCTGGGGGGCCCCGAACGGGCCGACGGTGGCGGTCGCGGTGAGGAAGTCGATGTTCCCGGAGCGGAAGGTGACGTCGTAGACGTCGTCCTGCGCCAGGCCGTAGCGGCCGACGTCGATCTCGAGGCGGTTGCCGGCGTCGCTGCAGTAGACGCCGATCACGCCGGCGGCGTCCGGGGCGATCGCGAGCATGCCGAGGAGGCCATCGTCGTCGTCGATCGTCCAGGCGCCGACGACGGTGGGCTCGACGTCCGCGGGCGCGCCACCAGCGTCCCCCGGCGCGGTGCCGGGCGCGGCCCCTTCGGGGGCCCCTTCCGGAGCCCCTTCGGGGGCCTCGCCGCAGCGGAGCTGGTCCAGGGCCGCCGAGAAGCCGCTGACGTCGTACTGCAGCGTGCGCTCCGGGACGCCCGTGGCCGCGTCCGCCTGAACGCGCAGCGCGAAGTTGCGCGCCTGCGCCAGGCCGGCGAACAGCGCCTCGTTGACGTCGTAGAAGGCGACCGCCTCCTGCACGCCGATCGAGTCGGCCAGGAACCAC
This sequence comes from Trueperaceae bacterium, assembly GCA_029210865.1. GTDB lineage: Bacteria > Deinococcota > Deinococci > Deinococcales > Trueperaceae > JAABTL01. Next base: position 1,062 of record JARGGE010000021.1, on the reverse strand, counting down.
GTCTGGGTCAAGACGGGTCCCTGGTCGAAGCGCACGAGCACCGAGACCTCGCCGGTGAAGTCCGCCGTGACGGCGAAGGGCAGGGACGCCACCCACGCGCTCACCTCGTAGCCGTTGGGCGAGTTCGGGTCGCAGCCCACCACCAGCAGCGCGTCCTCGACCGGGAGGTCGTCGGGGTGCTGGTACGCGGGCAGCCAGAGGGCGCCGAGGCCGTTGAAGCTGAAGAGGTCGAAGTCGCTCTCGACGGTCCAGCCGCCGGTCGCGGGTTGGGCGGCGCTCCAGGCGAGGACGAGGAGGACGAGCAAGAGGACGGCGTGGCGCACGGTGGCCTCCGGGGCGGCGGGCGAACGCCCGCTGGTGGGGATGGAGCGATGCTACCCAACCGCCGCCGCCGGCGCGCCGCCTGGCCGTCTCGGGCGTTCCGGAGCGGCCCCGAGCCTCGCGGTAGATTGGCGTCGTGGCGCAGGTCCCCGAGGCACGGCACGCGGAGTCGGCAGCGCGCGAGCGGGTGCTCGACGTCGCGGAGGCGCTCTTCCAGGAGCGCGGCCTCGCGCGCGTCACCATGCGCGACGTCGCCGACGCGCTCGGGATGCGCCAGGCATCGCTCTACCACCACGCGCCGGGCGGTAAGGCGCAGCTCTACCGCGAGGTCTTCGAGCGCATGATCGCGCACCACCGGGCCGGGCTCGAGGCGGCCGTGGGCTCGGCCGGACCCGAGGTGCGCGCGCGGTTGCGGGCGATCGCGAGCTGGTACGCCACCCAGCGGCCCATGAACTTCCTGCGGATGATGACGTCGGACATGCCATCGCTCGGGGCCGAGGAGGCGCAGGCGCTCGCGGCGCCGGCGTACGCGGCCCTGATGCGGCCGCTGCGCGACGTCTTCGCCGAGGCCGAGGCAGCCGGCGCCATCGCCCCGTGCGACCCCGACCTGCTGGCCGGTTCGTTCCTCGCGGTCCTGGACGCGGTGGCGTTCGCCGAGAGCCGCGCGTACGGCGCCCGCGACCAGGTGGCGATGGCCCATACGATGGTCGACGTGCTGCTCGACGGCTTGCGGGCGCGGCC